>NZ_MKRU01000058.1:0-9898 GCF_001897985.1 Microbacterium sp. 69-7
CCCCTGCGACGACATGAGCGTTCGTCACGACAAGTCCTGGCGCTGCCACGAAACCCGACCCGGTCATCGAAACCCCGCAGGCATAGGCCGTGCCGCTCACGCGGGCGACGGAGGCGGCGGCGTTCTGCAGTGCGGGATCGTCGAGCGTGATCGGCGGGTCGGTGGGCGTGACCACCGCACCGATCGCCGCCTCCAGCCGTGGCAGCCCGTCCGAGAGCAGAGCGCCGCGCGCCTGGGTCAGCGCGTCCTGGACCGGCGGCGGCGTGATCGCCTGGAGCGCACCGATGACGCGCGAGGAGGCGACCGCCGAGGACACGTACGGAATGCCCGCGGTCGCAAGCCCCGAGGAGACGAGCACGAGAACCAACGCGGTGGCCACCGTGGTCAGCACGCCGCCGAGGAAGCGCTCCAGTCCACGCAGCCGCGCACGGTCGACGCCGCGACGAATCGCCATCCCGATCGCGGTACCGGACGCGGTCCCGACGACGACGAGCACGATCGCGGCGACGGCGAGCGCCGCGGTGCGCCAGCCCCCGGAAGGGACGACCGTGGACAGCCACGGCGTCACCAGCGGCAACATCCACAGAGCCGCGGCGGCGCCGGCGATCATCCCGATGACGCTGCCGAGGCTGGCGAAGAATCCGCGCGCCAGACCCGACGCGAGGGCGAGGAGCAGCGCCACGACGGCGATGATGTCGACGATCAGCACGGGGAACCTCCGCGCACACCGTAACGCGTACGGCTCCGCGATTCCTGCACGAATGCTGCCGGTCGAGCGCGATCGGGGTTTTCGGCGGCGGCGCGGGTTTGCCCTTCAAGTCCTGATGACTCTAAGATCATCTGCGAGGTTATGGTCATCATGACAAGAACAAGCGCCCCGACCGACACGATCCGTGTCGCCGTCTCGACGGTCATCTTCAGCCTGCGCAGCGACGAGTCGGGACGCCTCGCCGTCGTGCTGCCGCTGGTTCGTCGCACGCGCGATCCGCACGAGGGACTCTGGGCCCTTCCGGGAGGCTGGCTGGATGCCGCCGAGAACCTCGAAGCTGCGGCCTCACGAACCCTGGCCGAGACGACCGGCCTCGCCCCGAGCTACCTCGAACAGCTC
Organism: Microbacterium sp. 69-7; assembly: GCF_001897985.1. Taxonomy (NCBI): domain Bacteria; kingdom Bacillati; phylum Actinomycetota; class Actinomycetes; order Micrococcales; family Microbacteriaceae; genus Microbacterium; species Microbacterium sp. 69-7. Next base: position 1,109 of record NZ_MKRU01000058.1, read on the forward strand.
TATGCGTTCGGCGACGTCGGCCGCGCCCCGGGTCGCGTCGTGTCCATCGTCTACTGGGCGCTGCTGCGCGAAGGCGCCCAGCTTCCCGCGGATGCCCACAACGTGAGGTGGTTCGACGCGGCGCATCTGCCGGCCCTGGCCTTCGACCACAACCACATCGTCGACTACGCGCTGTGGCGTCTGCGCAACAAAGTCGGCTACAGCCGCATCGCCCACGGGCTGCTGCCCGAACTGTTCACCCTGTCTGATCTGCGCGAGGTGTACGAGGCGATCCTCGAACGCGACCTGGACCCCGCGAACTTCCGCCGGCAGGTGGAGAACTCGGGGACGCTGATCCCCACCGACGCGTTTCGCACCGGCAGCCACCGGCCGGCGCGTCTCTACCGCTACAACCACGACGTGGAGCTCGCCGAACGCGGGCCCCTGCCACCCGGCGCGGTCGCCGACGCCGACGCCGCACCATCCGTCCTTCCCGAAGAGGTCACGATATGAGCGCCACCTTCCTCACCCTCCAACCGCGCCCCGACGGCGAGGTCGACCCCAGCGTCGACCACGCCGTCCAGGCCATCGTCGCCGGCGCGTCGACGGCCGAGACCTGCAACACCGATCTCGCGGCGGGACCGTGGGCCTTCGACGCGCGCCCCGGATACGGACCCGGCTCGTCGATGGGCGACGTGATCCCCACCGGGGCGCCCCGTCAGGGCGAACTTCCGGCGGAGTACCGCACGGCATCCGAAGACGAGCTGCACGCCCGTATCCGCGCCGCGAAGGCGACCCTCGGCGAACGCGTCGTCGTGCTCGGCCACTTCTATCAGCGCGAGGAGGTGGTCACGCACGCCGACTATGTCGGGGACTCGTTCCAGCTCGCGAACGCGGCGCTGGAGCACCCCGACGCGGACGCCATCGTGTTCTGCGGCGTGCACTTCATGGCTGAGACGGCGGATCTGCTCTCCCGCCCCGAGCAGGCCGTGATCCTCCCCAACCTCGCCGCCGGCTGCTCGATGGCCGATATGGCCTCCATCGACGAGGTCGAGGAGTGCTGGGAGCAGCTCGAAGACGTCTACGGCGATCTGACCGCCGCTGATGCCGACGGGCGTGTCCCGGTGATCCCGGTCACATACATGAACTCCTCGGCGGCGATCAAGGGCTTCGTCGGGCGGCACGGCGGCATCGTCTGCACCTCGTCGAACGCGCGCACCGTGCTGGAATGGGCGTTCGCCCGCGGGCGCCGGGTGCTGTTCTTCCCCGATCAGCACCTCGGTCGCAACACGGCGAAGGCGATGGGCGTGCCCCTGGCGCAGATGCCCATGTGGAATCCCCGCAAGCCTCTCGGCGGCTCGAGCGCCGACGAGCTGGACAGCGCCCGGGTGATCCTCTGGCACGGGTTCTGCTCGGTGCACCGCCGGTTCACGGTCGACCAGATCGACAAGGCCCGCGCCGAGCACCCCGGCGTGCGCGTGATCGTCCACCCGGAGTGCCCCATGGCCGTCGTCGACGCGGCCGACGAGGCGGGATCGACCGACTACATCCGCAAGGCCATCGCCGCCGCCACCGAGCCGACGACGTTCGCGATCGGCACCGAGATCAACCTCGTGCAGCGTCTCGCGGCGCAGTTCCCCCAGCACGAGATCTTCTGCCTCGACCCGGTGGTGTGCCCCTGCTCCACGATGTACCGCATCCACCCCGGCTACCTCGCCTGGGTGCTCGAGCGCCTCGTCGCCGGCGACGTCGTGAACCGCATCACGGTGCCCGCCGACGTCGCCGACCCCGCACGCGTCGCCCTCGAGCGGATGCTGGTGGCCAAGCCGTGAGCGTCGACGTGCCTGACGTCGTCGTGGTCGGCTCGGGGATCGCGGGGCTCACCGCGGCGCTGCACGCCGCGGCATCCGGATGCCGGGTGACCCTCGTCACGAAGGACGTGCTCGAACACGCCAACACGCGCTACGCCCAGGGCGGCATCGCCGGCGTCATGTTCGACGACGACAGTGCCGCCGCGCACGAGCACGACACTCTCGTCGCGGGGGCCGGGCTCAGTGATCCCGCCGCCGTGCGCGTCCTGGTGAGCGAAGGGCCCGAGCGCATCCGTGAACTCATCGAGCTCGGCGTCGCGTTCGACCGCGGCAGCGATGGCGCTCTCGTGAAGGGACTGGAGGCCGCGCACTCCTACCCGCGGGTGCTCCACGCAGGGGGCGACGCGACCGGGAGCGTCATCGAGAAGGCGCTCGTTGCACGCGTGCGCGCCAGCGGGGCCCGCGTCATCGAGCACGCCTTCCTCGTCGATCTGATCCTCGACAGCGACGGTCGCGCGTGCGGCGTCGACCTCCTGGTCGGCGACACGCGGCGCGATCGGATCCCGGCGGATGCCGTCGTGCTGGCGACCGGGGGTGTCGGTCAGCTCTACGCCCACACCACCAACCCCGCCGTCGCCACCGGCGACGGCATCGCCGCGGCCGTGCGTGCCGGCGCGAGCGTCTGCGACCTGGAGTTCGTGCAGTTCCATCCCACCGTCCTGTCCGTCGAGGGCACGGAACCCTTCCTCGTCTCGGAAGCCGTGCGCGGCGAAGGGGCGGTCCTGCGCGACCAGGAGGGGCGGCGTTTCATGCTCGACCTCCACCCCGACGCCGAGCTCGCACCCCGCGACGTGGTCGCCCGCGCGATCGCCGCGGTGATGGAGGGCCAGGGCGGCGAGCCGGTGCTCCTCGACGCGACCGGCCTGGGCCTGGACACCGCCGCGACAGGATCGGCGCGCAAGAGGGCCGGCGCCTTCCTTCGGCGCCGGTTCCCCACGATCGACGCCGCCGTGCGAGAGCGCGGGCTGGACTGGTCGCAGGAGCCGATTCCGGTGACGCCGGCCGCGCACTATCTGATGGGGGGCGTGGTCACCGACCTCCAGGGGCGCACGAGCGTCGCGGGACTGTATGCGGTGGGCGAGGTCGCGCGCACCGGCGTGCACGGCGCGAACCGGCTCGCCTCGAACTCGCTGCTGGAGGGAGCCGTGTTCGGCGCACGTGCCGGTGACGCGATCGTCGGCGACACCGCGTCCGGTGCGTGGCCCGTCACCGCGCCGTCCGCTGCGGCGACCGCCCCGGCGGGAGATTTCGCCGCAGCGGCGGCGGCGCCGTGGCATCGAGCTGCGCTGCAGGAGCTGATGTGGGCGCACGCGGGGCTCGTCCGTGATGCGGTGGGTCTGCGCCACGCCGCCGCCGTGATCGGCAGCTGGCGGGTCGGGCAGCGCACGCCACGGACGGAGGCGGAGTTCGAAGATGCCAACCTGCTCCTGGTGGCCGCCTGCCTGGTGGATGCCGCGCTCGCCCGCACCGCATCGGTGGGCGCGCACACGCGCCGCGACGAGGATGCGTCCGCGCCATCCGCCCCGGCGCGACGCGAGCTTCAGGGGTCGGCATGCTGACCGCACGCCAGATCGAGCGCGTCGTCATCGCCGCTCTCGAGGAGGACGCGCCGTGGGGTGACGTCACCAGCGACTATCTGATCCCGGCCGATGCCGTCGCGACGGCAGACCTGGTCGCACGAGAGGCCGGCGTGTTCAGCGGCGGCGACGTCTTCGCGGCGGCGTTCGCCCTCACCGACCCCGCCATCGCCGTCACCGTGGCGACTGCCGATGGCGCGGCCTTCGGCGCAGGAGATGTGCTCGCGACCGTCAGTGGGCCGGCACGCGGCGTCCTGACTGCCGAACGGGTGGGTCTCAACCTCGTGCAGCGCATGAGCGGCATCTCCACCCTCACCGCGCGCTACGTCGACGCGGTCGCCGGCACCGGCGCGCGGATCGCCGATACCCGCAAGACGACTCCGGGGCTGCGGGCGCTCGAACGCCACGCTGTCCGCAGCGGCGGCGGTCACAACCACCGCTACTCGCTGTCGGACGCCGTGATGGCCAAGGACAATCACCTCGCGGTGCTGACCGCCGACGGCGGCGATCTGACGACCGCACTGCGTCGTGCATTGTCCGCCCTGCCCCACACGACCCACGTCGAGGTGGAGGTCGACCGGCTGGAGCAGATCGAACCCGTCCTCGCCGCCGGCGGCGGCGCCGCGCGCATCGGCACGATCATGCTCGACAACTTCGCGCTCGACGACCTCCGCGCCGGGGTCGCACTCATCGCCGGACGCGCCACGGTCGAGGCGTCGGGCGGAGTGAGCCTGGACACCGTGTCCGAGATCGCGGCTACGGGCGTCGACGTGATCTCCGTCGGAGCCCTGACGCATTCCGCCCGTGCCCTCGATCTGGGCCTGGACGCCCGCGTCGCGAGCAACGTCGGCGGTGCCTGACCCGCGAGGAAGCGATGTTCTATCTCGATCACGCTGCCACCACCCCGGTACGTCCCGACGTGGTCCAGGCGATGCTGCCCTACCTCGGCGATCGGTTCGGTAATCCGTCCAGCCACCACACGGTCGGTGAGGCCTCGGCATCCGTCCTCTCGGATGCGCGACGGCGCGTCGCCGCCGTGTTCGGCATGCGCCCCGCCGACATCGTCTTCACCTCGGGTGGCACCGAAGCGGACAACCTGGCGGTGAAGGGCATCACGATCGGCACGGCGCTGCATCGCGGCGGCGGACGAAGCGCTCCGATGCACGTGATCACCACGCCCATCGAGCATGAAGCCGTCCTCGCCTCCTGCGGGTACCTGGAGCGTGTGCACGGCGCGAGCATCACCCGGCTGCCCGTGGACGCGACGGGCCTCGTCGCGCCCGCGGACATCGCCGCGGCGCTTCGCCCCGAGACCGCGCTCGTGTCGATCGGCTACGCGAACAACGAGGTCGGCACGGTTCAGGATCTGGGCGCGATCGCCGCGGTGACGCGCGCGGCCGGCGTCGCGCTGCACGTCGACGCCGTACAGGCGGCGGGCTGGCTGCCGCTGGCCGACACCGGAGCCGATGCGATCTCGGTCGCCGGACACAAGATCGGGGCTCCCCCGGGCATCGGCGTGCTCGCGATCCGAGGCCGCGTGCCTCTGGAACCGTTGCTCCACGGCGGCGGCCAGGAGCGCGAGCGGCGCAGCGGCACCGAGAACGTCGCCGGCGCGGTCGCGATTGCAACCGCCCTGGAGATCGCGGAGCGCGAGCGCCCCGCCGCAGCGGCACGCGTCGGCGCGCTGCGCGACCGCTTCATCGCCCGCGTGCTGGCCTTCGTCCCCTCCTCGCGGCTCACCGGCCATCCCGTGCGTCGGCTGCCCTCCTTGGCCAGTTTCACCTTCGCGGGAACCAGCGGCGAGTCGGTGCTGCTCGAGCTCGAACGCCGTGGCATCGTCTCTTCCAGCGGCTCCGCGTGCGCCGCCGGAAGCGACGAACCGTCCCATGTGCTGCTCGCGCTGGGCATCACCCCGGAGCTCGCCCAGACCGCCGTGCGCTTCAGTTTCGGTCATGACTTCGGCGCCGGCGACGAGGAGCGGGCCGCAGCACTGCTCGATGCCGCCGCGGACGCGGTCGCCGCATCGGTGACGGCGGTACGATCGGGGCCGTGAGCACACCCGTCGCTACCGTCATCGTCCCCGGACGCGACGTCGCCGCCTACGCGCAGGAGGCCGTGGACTCCCTCCGCGCACAAACGCTCACGAGCTGGCGCGCCATCTTGGTCGACGACGGATCCCTCGATGCGACCGGAGAGGTCTTTGCGGCGGCGGCGGCATCCGACGATCGTTTCCATGTCGTCACCCATCCCGTCGCGCGCGGGCTGTCGGCTGCCCGCAACACCGGGCTGGACCTCGTCGAGACACCGTTCGTCGGATTCCTGGATGCCGACGACGTGCTCACCCCGCGCGCACTGGAGCGCTTCGTGGACACGCTCACGCGCTCCGGCAGCGATGTCGTCGTGGGCGCCTACGTGCGACTGCGCGCCGACGAGGCAGGCACCTACCGTCCCGGTCCCGTGCAACCGTGGGTTCGCGCCGCCACCGATCCGCCGCGGCTCGCGACGACGCTGGCCGCGCATCCCGAGGTCTCCGGAAACATCGTGGCCTGGTCGAAGCTCAGCCGGGTGGAGCTCTGGCGGCGGACGGGGCTGCGCTTTCCCGAGGGCAAGCTCTACGAGGATCAGCTGGTGGCGCAGCGTCTCTACACCGCCGCGCGCGCCATCGATGTCATCCCCGACGTCGTCGTGCACTGGCGAGAGCGCGCCGATGGCTCCTCCATCACGCAGAACAAGAATCTGCTCCCCGTGCTCGAGGACTACCTCGACGCCCTCAGCGGCGGTATCGCCGTGCTCGACGGCGCCGGTCAGCGCGCCGCCGCCCGCGCCCGCGTGCGTCTCATTCTGGAGATGGACGTCCCTCCGCTCGTTCGCATCGCGCAAGACAGCCCCGACGACGCCTACCGACGCACGCTCGGCACGTTCATCCGCGCCCTCCACGACCGTGCGGATGCCGAGTCCATCGGTCTCGATGACGCCGCGGCCCGGTTGCGCAGCGCGGCTGAACTGTGGTGAGACGAGCCGGAGATATTCTGAGCGGATGACCGATTCCGACGCCGCTCACCTCCCCGATCGTCCTACGGGTCCCGATCTCGCCCCGATCCGTGCCGAGATCGACGAGCTCGCATCCCTCTCCACGGAGGAGCTCGTCAACCCGAAGCCGAAGGCGATCGCCGAGAACGAGCCGGTCCCGTACCCCACGGACGCGATCGGGTCCGAGGACTGGAGCGAGCCGGCCTGAGCGGCCTCAGGCCTGTTCGCGCGCCTGCGCCTCCAAGCCCGCGATCGTCGCGGCCGCCATCTGCTCGAGCGCCAGCTCGGCGTAGAGCCCACCCTGGGCCAGCAGTTCGCTGTGGGTCCCGGACTCGACGATGCGCCCCGCCTCGACGACGTGGATGACGTCGGCGCCGACGACGGTCGACAGCCGGTGCGCGATCGAGATGGTGGTGCGCCCGCGCGCCACATTGTCCAGCGCTTCCTGCACGACCCGTTCCGAGACCGTGTCCAAAGCCGACGTGGCCTCGTCCAGCAGCAGCACCGGTGGATCCTTCAGCAGGACGCGCGCGATCGCGATCCGCTGCTTCTCGCCGCCCGAGAGCCGATAGCCGCGCTCGCCGACGACGGTGTCGTAGCCGTGCTCGAAGCTCGCGATGGCGTGGTGGATGTTCGCCGCCGTGCACGCCGCCACGAGCTCCTCGTCGGTGGCATCGGGCTTCGCGTAGCGGAGGTTGTCGGCGATGGTGGCGTGGAACAGGTAGGTCTCCTGGGAGACGATGCCGACGTTCTCCACGATCGAGTCCTGGGTGAGCCCCCGCACATCCCGCCCGGCGAAGACGACGGCGCCCTCGGATGCTTCGTACAGACGCGGAGCAAGGTAGACGATGGTGGTCTTGCCCGCGCCGGACGGCCCCACGAAAGCGATGTGCTGGCCGGGCTCGGCGACGAAGGACACTCCGTCGAGCGTCGGGCGGGTGTCGCCCGCGGCATCCGGATAGCGGAAGACGACGTCGCGGAACTCGACGCGTCCGATCGGCCCGGGAGCGCGCGCGACGTCTATCGCGTCGGGAGCGTCGACGATGGCCGGCGTCAAGTCGAGGTACTCGAAGATGCGCGCGAACAGTGCCCGGGAGGTCTGCAGATCCAGCGCCACACGCATCAGCCCCATGAGCGGTTGGAGCAGGCGCGCCTGCACCGTGGTGAAGGCGACGACGGTGCCGGCCGTGATCGCGCCGGTACCGCCCGCGATGAGGTAGCCCGACACCAGATAGATGACGGCGGGCACCGAGGCCATGATGACCTGCACGACGGCGAAGAAGCCCTGTCCGCTCATGGCCCGGCGCACCTGGAGACGGACCTGGTTGAGGTTCTCTGCGCGGTAGCGCTCCGACTCCGCCCGTTGGCGGTTGAAGGCCTTGGACAGAAGGATGCCGCTGACCGACAGCGTCTCCTGGGTGATGCTGGTCAGTTCGCTCAGCGACTCCTGCGTCTGCCCCGCGATACGGGCCCGCACCTGCCCCACCCGCCTCTGCACGAGCACGAGCGCGGGCATCATGATCACGGCGATGATGGTCAGCCGCCAGTCGATCAGGATCATGGCGACGAGGGCGGAGATCACGGTCACCGTGTTGCCGAGGATGCTGGTGATGGTGTTGGTCAAGACGTCCGAGACGCCGCCGACGTCGTTCTGCAGCCGCGACTGGATGACCCCGGTCTTCGTCCGGGTGAAGAAGCCCAGCTCCATCGCCTGCAGGTGATCGAACAGGCGGACCCGCAGGTCTCCCGTCACACGATTGCCGACCGTCGAAGTGAGCCAGGTCTGGGTGACACCGAGCACCGCGGAGAACAGGAACAGCCCGATCATGGTGAGCACCAACCGCAGCAGGAGCGCGAGATCGGGAGACGCACCGTCCGTGGGAAACAGCGCGTCGTCGAAGATGCGCTGCACGATGAGGGGCGGGACGACACCGATCGCCGCGCCGACGACGACCATCACCGCGGTCACGAGGATGCGCAGGCGGTAGGGGCGGAACAGGCCCACGACCCGAGCACCCAGGTTCGGGATCGCCGGGGCCTGTGCGTTCAGTCGCCGTTGCGCGCCTTCGTCCACGCCGCGGAAGGCCGCCGGACGACCACCCGGCCCCATTCCCCCCATGCCCATACTCACCGGGTCACTCTAACCCCGTGCCGGAGGGGGCGGCGGCTCAGCCGAGGCCGGCGACGAGATTGATCACCGATGCGAGGATGACGGCCCCGAACAGGTAGGCCAGCAGCGTCTGCGCGACGATGATGCGCCGGATCTCATTCGCGGACACATTCGTGTCGGACACCTGGTAGGTCATCCCCAGGCCGACCGAGAAGTAGCCGAA
>NZ_MKRU01000058.1:9924-19641 GCF_001897985.1 Microbacterium sp. 69-7
ACCCCCGCGACGAGGAACGCGCGGGCGTGGCCGCTGCTCCCACTCCCGATCAGCACCGCGACCACGCCGCCGAGGCTCGCGACGCTGCCCGCGAGTGCGATCAGGCGCGCGACCGGCCGGCCCGGGTCGACGCTCGTCGTGTGCGAGCGCGTCTGTTCGGCATCCATCGGCCAGACCACGCTCAGCAGCCACACCACGTTGGTCGCGGCCACGACGGCCCATCCGGCGAGAAGACCGACGGAGAGCCCGGCACCGACCGACGCGACGACGGCGACCACGGCCCCGACGGAGAGGGAGAGGGGGCCGCGGACGGCCACCCGCGACGGATGACGGCGAAAGCTCATGCCTCGATGCTCCCACCGCGACCGGGAATGCCGTGTCCGACCCTCCCGTTACAGTGGACAGTCGCCCCGCCCGCCGGGAACGCGTCCCGACGACACCCAGGAGCCCGATGACCTCTCCCGACACCGCCACCACGCCTGATGCGCCCACGCAGGTCGGAGCCAAGGAGAACCGCGTCATCTGGTTGCTGCTGGCCGCCGCGTTCGTGGCCATCCTGAACGAGACGACGATGGGCGTCGCGATTCCGCACCTGATCGGCGACCTCGGCATCACCGCGGTGGCCGCGCAGTGGCTGACCACCGCGTTCATGCTGACGATGGCGGTCGTGATCCCCACCACGGGTTTTCTGCTGCGGCGATTCACGACGCGGGCGATGTTCGCGACGGCGATGGGTCTGTTCTCCGCGGGCACGCTGATCGCGCTGATCGCCCCGGGCTTCGAAGTGCTCGTCGCGGCCCGTGTCGTCCAGGCGTCGGGCACGGCCATCATGATGCCCCTGCTCATGACGACGCTCATGACTGTCGTCCCGCCGCACCTGCGGGGGCGGATGATGGGCCGTGTCAGCGTGGTGATCTCGCTGGCCCCCGCCATCGGACCGACGATGGCGGGCATCGTGCTCGACAATCTGACGTGGCGGTGGATCTTCGCGATCGTCCTCCCGATCGCGTTGATCGCCCTCGTCGTGGGGGTGCGCTGGATCCACAACCTGGGAGAGAGCACGCACACGCCGATCGACATCCTCTCCGTGCTCCTGTCCGCCGTCGGGTTCGGCGGGGTGGTCTTCGGGCTCAGCCAGATCGGTGGGCACGGGACGGATGTCGCCGCCGCGGAGGCGGCGACCACGACTCTCGTCGTCGCGCTGGGCATCGGACTCGTAGCCCTCGGACTGTTCGTCTGGCGTCAGGTGATCCTGCAGAAGCGGGATGAGGCGCTCCTCGATCTGCGCATCTTCCGCTCGAGCAACTTCTCCCTGTCGGTCGCGCACTTCGCGGTGATGTCGCTGGCGTTCTTCGGAACGCTGACTGCGCTCCCGCTGTATCTGCAGAACACTCTGGGACTGTCGGCGAGCGCCTCCGGCCTCGTCGTGCTGCCGGGAGCGCTGGCGATGGGCCTTCTCGGCCCGGTCATCGGACGCGTCTACGATCGCTGGGGCACCCGCGTGCTGCTGCTTCCCGGGACGATCATCGTGCTGACGATCCTGTGGAGCTTCACGATGCTCACCGAGTCGACCCCGGTGTGGATCCTCATCGGAACCCAGACGTTGCTGTCGATCGGGCTGGCGATGTCCTTCACGCCGTTGTTCACGGCCTCTTTGGGCTCGCTCGAGCCGCGGTTCTACTCGTACGGCAGCGCGATGGTCTCGACGATCCAGCAGGTCGCGGGGGCAGCCGGCATCGCCCTCCTGATCTCGGTGATGTCGTCAGTGGCTGCGGGTGCGGCTCGGAGCGGAGTGGCCGAGGCGCCCGCCGGAGCTGCAGGCGCACGGGCGGCGTTCCTGCTCGCGGCGATCATCGGCACGCCGCTGTTGATCAGTGCTTTCCTCATCAGAAAGCCGGATGACGTACCGGACGGGCCACCCGCGCACTGAGCTGACGCGCGCCGACCCTGCGCGAATCGGACGGCAGAACTCGGGACGCTCAGCCGATACTGCAGGACCCGCCACCGCAGCACGATGCGGATGCGTCGACGCTCGCGTCCACGAGCGGGAGAAGCGTGATGGCACCCTGAGCGCTCGAAGCGTCGTCGTCGACAGCGACCTGGGGCTGGTGAGAGGTGGTCATCCGTCGATCATACGTCGCTGTCGCGACGAGCGGCCTCGAGGACGGCGAACTGACCGCACCCTGGCAGGCGGTGACGGATGCCGGGTCACGGCGGCGATGCTCTCCCCCGCCGGACGACCTCGGCGCCTTCACGGGAAAGCTCGTCGAGGAGATCGGCGATGGGCAGCACGACGGCCCGACCGCCTGAGCGGGACGGCTCTCAGTCCCAGTCGAGGTAGTCCTCGATGAACCACGACGTCTCGCCGGGGTGGGTCAGGGGAAAGAAGTGGCCGGCGCCGTCGACCGCTTTCACGCTGACCAGCCCCGGCGCGGCCTTGCGCAGCGACTCTCCGGCCTCGACCGGCGTGACGCGGTCCGCGGATCCCTGGACGATGAGCACGGGCGTGGCATCCGCGACAGGCTGCCAGGCCGCGCCGTCCGTCGCCGCGAGCGCATCCGCTTGCATCTGACGCACATCGGTCTGCGGCGAGAACGAGTCGCCGAAGACTGCGCGCACCTCCGCGTCGAAGTCACCACCGTACGGAGCTTGGCGGGCGACGCCCAGCAACAGCACTCCGCTCACATGGTCGTGATGGTCGATCGCGACGGTTCGAGCGACCGCACCGCCGAATCCGTGTCCACCGATCCAGGCTTCCGAGATCTGCAGGTGGTCGAGGACGTCCACCACGTCCTGGGCGAGTTCGTGCAACGTCGGCGCCGTGGAGCGTCGTGTGGCGATGCGCACCACGCGGAAGTCCTCTTCGACGAGGATGCTGGCCAGCGCGCCGAAGTAGGCGAAGTCCAGTCCCGCCTCAGGCAGCAGAACGATGGCGGGGCCGGTGCCCTCATCGAGGTAGCTGATGTCGCGAACGTCGGCATCGAAGATCTGTCGAAGGTTCTCGGTCACGATCCTCCATCCTAGGCCGTGTTGCTAAACGCTCTCCGCGGCGCTCGGGGTGTCCAGCCAGCCCGCGCTGACAAGGATCTCGTGCGCGATCTCCGCGACGGAGCGGCCGTCGGTGGCGATGCGTGAGACGGTTTTGTCCGCCGCGTCGAGTCGTCGCGCTGCGAGGTTGCTGCGGTCGATGTGCTCGGCCAGCGCGGTGCCGATCTCTCGTTGCGCGAGTCGATGGGCTGCGGTCGTGTCGGTTGATGTCAGCAGGACCGCGGATGAATGAGTCTCGCCGCCGAGCGCGGCCTTCAGTTCCGTGACCTGCAGCACGCTCACGGTGTTGGTGAAGATCAGACGTGAGTAGCCGACGGCTCGGTAGTTCTTCCACATCGCCGCGAGGTTCTGCTCCGCGAGGTTGATGCCGTCGCGCCAGGGTTGTGGGTATGCCTGGTCGAGGTTGTCGCCTTCGATGAGTGCGTGGCGGATGTCGGCGCGGGCCAGGATCCGGGAGACCTCCGCGGCCACGGACGACTTGCCCACTCCCGAACGGCCGCCGATGAAGATGACGTCCGTCGGGGTGTCGGTCTGCATCTGCTCATCTTGTCGCATCGCGCGACGATGTCAGCTCTAACGATGTGAGCCAGTGCAGTGTGGCCCCCAGGCAGAGAGCGGCGTGATAGTTGCTGCTCGATAGGATCGGTGGGATGTCTCGCATGAGGCGGCGAGGATCTCCGGGCGTTGGTTAGCGCGACGTTGCCAGAAGAGAACGGGCCTTGGCGAGCTTTGTTGCGTCACCGCGACTCAGGGATTTGAACTCATCTGCGTGCGAGGAGATGTATTCGTCCTGCCACGCAGAAGCGACGGCGACTCTCAGCCCGGTAAGGCCCGTTGAGAGCTTGCAGTTGACGTCCGAGGCGGCGACTTGAATCTCGGCGGCCGACGCTTTCGATGTTGCCCACTTCGGGTCATTAATCGCGGCCGCAGGCGTCTCGTACGTGAACCCGTTTGCCTTCATGCATTCGCTCCAAGAACGGAACGCGGCGAGCACGCGAGGGTCTCTGTCCGATTGGCGCAGGCCGTACGCAACGGTCGACTCGAGGAGGGCTTGGCTCGAACCGTCGTCGCCGGTAATGGAGCGAGCTTCGGAGATGCAACCCCCCGCAGGAACAGTTTGACCGTTGATCTCTCGATCGGAGCCGTCGCCCATAGCAATGTCCAGGGCGCGCTCGTCGAGAGAACTCGCGTCCTTCTCTGCGATCCCTGCTCCTTCGCCTGACTCGAGGATCTCGTCGCCTACCACGTGGTAACCAGTGCTCTGTGCTTGCGCCAGGTCCAGCACCCCGAACAAGCGATCGTAGTCATGACTCTCGGCGGGAACTGTCTGCGGCGGAACGTCGAACGACTCGCCGAATCTTGCCATGCAAGACTGCATCGCCTTGTGTTCAGCCAGGAAGACCACATTCTGATCCTCTGGCGACATTCGGTAAGAGTCGACGGGGAAGACGATGTCGCTGCCTACACGAACATCGGTGACCTGGCCGAGCTTTAGCTCCTCCACGGCAGCAGAAGCGTCCGATGCCGCTCCGGTCGGTGCCGCCCCGCCGGCGCCTGCTGGCTGGACACGGGACTGGGCAACGACACTCGTTGCAACACCGAAGCTCACGACTCCGATGGCAGCAGTTATGACTACCGCCGTCACCCGGCGGGCTAGAAGCTGCATACTGTCCCCGCATTCCAACAGAGCGATGAAATCTGATCGTTATACGCCACCTGTGTAACCGACGTCAGCGGGTAGATGGTCTGGTAGGCCCCCGAGTAGTACGCGTCGTTGAACAGGCGGACCTTGTAGGTGGCATCCCTGTTCTTCGCGCCGCTGATGGTGTCGTTGAGGTTGCACTTCGGCGCATACCCCTGGATGTTGTTGCACGTATCGGGGTTGTTGTACGTGTGTGGCGGCCAGTTATTCATGTTGCCGTAGCTGCCATCGAACGCAGACCAAGGATGCAGCACGCTCGAGGCGTAGGGGTCGTCAGGCGGCCCGAAATTCAAGCTATCGTTGTACACGCACACATCTCCCGAGGAGCACGTGTGCCCTGAAGCAAGAGCCACGCCCGGCGCAAGACTGAGGCCAAGGACTGCACCGCCCACCGCCGCTGTCAGCATGTGAGCCACGAGGCGGCCCCGTCTCTTTCTGGTACCGCCTACGTCCCGGACAACCGACCTAGCGAATCGCCTCGTCATGCGGGCATCATCGCATCGCTACTCCCGATGGGTCAATAGCTACCTTGGGTACCCATGATCTCTACAGGGCTAGAAGTCTGCGCATACGGCCACTAGGCCGTGTTGCTAAACGCCTTCGGGCTACCCGTGGGCGAGTCTTGGACGCGTGTCGCGTGATGTGATCTCGGATGAGGCGTGGGCTGTGATCGGCTCGTTGTTCCCGATTGCGAAGTCCACGGGGCGGCCGCCGGTGGATCGGCGCACGGTCGTCGAGGCGACGGCGTGGCGGTTCCGGACGGGCGCGCCGTGGCGGGACGTGCCGGAGCGGTTCGGGAACTGGAACACGATCTATAAGAACTTCAACCGGTGGTCCGAGCAGGGCGTGTGGGCGCGGGTGCTAGAGAAGACGCAATCGTTTGCGCAGCAGTCCGGCGATCTGGACTGGGTCGCGTCGATCGACTCCACGATCGTGCGCGTGCATCAGCATGGCGCAACCCTTCCCCGCGTCACAAGGGGACCTGTCGAACTACAAGAAGTTTGGTGACGAACCGGCGGATCATGCGATCGGCCGTTCTCGCGGCGGGTTGACGACGAAGAGTCATCTGGTCTGCGACGGGAAGGGACGAGCTCTCGCGTTCATCCTCACGCCCGGGCAAGCGGCGGACACCAGCATGCTGACCGCGACACTGAGCGAGATCCGCGTGCCAGGCGCCCGGGGAAGGCCGAGGTCGAGGCCGGAGCGGGTGCTCGCGGACAAGGGCTACCCGTCGAAGGCGAATCGCGCCTGGCTGCGCGAGCGCGGGATTGCCGCGACGATCCCCGAACGCGACGATCAGATCGCCCACCGACGCAAGCGCCGCGGGCGGCCGATCGACTTCGGCGACCAGCAGCGGGCCCGATACCGCGGCCGCAACGTCGTCGAACGGTGTTTCAACAAGCTCAAGCAGTGGCGTGGGATCGCGATGCGCTCAGACAAGCTCGCTCGCAACTACCACGCCGGCCTTTGCCTCGCCGCGACGCTCCATTGGCTCAGCAGTGGTGTCGTCGCTCATTCCGCGATCGGCAGCGCGAGATTCGTCGTAGGGGCGGGGTCGGTCACCAGTCGCGCGTGCGTTTCAACGTCGTAGCGAACATTGCCGTAGCGGAGCTTCTCCCGCTCGATCCCTTCGGCGAGAAATCCCGCCGCGGTCGCCACTCGACATGACGCGGGGTTGTTCACCCGGTGCCCGAGCTCGAGCCGATGCAGCCCGTTCTCAAAGGCCCAGTCACTCACCACGATGAGCGCACCCGTCACGTATCCCTTCCCGCGCGCTTCGGCTGCGAGCCAGTAATACATCCACGCGGTCTCGTGCCGAAACTCGATCGCGGACGCTCCGACGTTGCCGATCGCAACACCGTCCTCGACGACGGCCCAGTTCTTCACGTGCTCGTCGAAGCGCAAGGACTGGTCGATGAACGCCTCAGCAGCTGCCCGGGTTGACAGATCGGCGCCGCCGAACTGAGTCGCCAGATCGGAAGTGCTCTGAAATGCCTCGCTCAGCGCCGACGCATCGCGACTGTTCCACGGGCGAAGCGAGACACTCACGCCCCCAATCCTGCCTCACTTGGCAGCCGTGAGTCGGACGCAGCCTTTAGCAACACGCCCTAGGCGGCGGCGAGTGTGCAGGGAGCATCTCCGTCCCCGCGGCGATGCCTAAGCTGGGATGGTGACGTATCCCACGGCACGGTGGTGCCGCAGCCGGCGAGGCAGCGCCCTGTGCACGCGATCGTCCGGGCATGCGGGACTGCACAACCGCGTCGGCACGTCGCAGATGTGGTCGGACGTCGACGCCGACCCGCCGACGTGCCCGGCCTCCGGTACCGAGGCCATCGGCGCGCCACGCCTGGCAGACACTTCCCCCGCCGCCGGCTTTCCCGATGGACGGGCGCGGGGCCTCGGGTGCGATGCCTTCGTGCCGTTGGTCGACGGCCGCCTGGGCGCCCATGACCGATTTCGCGGCACCGAGGATGTCGCCGAATCCGCCGCTCGCGCCGAGTGGTTCAACACCTTCGGCTGGGAGTGAGGCGGGCACCGCGTCTCAGACGCCGAGCTTCTTCGCCGCCTTCTTGGCCGCCTTGTCGACGACTTTCCGCGAGCGTGCACGGGCCTTCTCGGCGCGGTCAGTGAGAACAGAAGTTCACGGGCGGTGGAAGGGATCCGCGTACAGCCGCTCGGGCACGCGGAACCCGTAGATGGCGCGCCCGGTGGCCCAGATGGCTGCGGCGCCCGCGCGTACGAGATCGATCGGCCGGGACCCCTCCGACACGACGTGGATGTCGGCGCCGTCGATCCGCACGGCCGCATCACGGACGGAGGTCACCTCTCCCTGGACGACCGTCTCCGGGTACTCCTCGTGCAACTCGCGCAGATCGCCGAGGATGAAGGTGGGCCGCGCCGTCGGCGGAGCGGCAAGCACGTGCTTGGGTCGGTCGATGCCGGTCAGCACCAGCACCGAGTCGAGCCCCGCAGCCTGGGCGCCCGCGATGTCGGTGTCGAGCCGGTCGCCGATGAAGAGCGCCTTGTGTGCCGCGAAACGCGCGACGGCCTCATCGAAGATCGGTCGCTCCGGCTTGCCCGCGACGACGGCGAGCCGACCGACGGCCGTATGCACGGCAGACACGAGTGTTCCGTTTCCCGGCGCGATGCCGCGTGCCTGCGGAATCGTCCAGTCGGTGTTCGTGGCGATCCACGGGATGCCGCCGGCATCCTCCGGCGTCGCCAGAGCGTACGCGGCTTCGGCCAGCTGCTCCCAGCCCACCTGGGGAGCAAATCCCTGGACGACGGCCGCGGGGGCGTCCTCGGCGCTGCGGGTCACGACGTAGCCGGCCTTCTCGACTTCGAAGACGAGGCCGTCACCACCGACGACGAGGATCGTGGATCCCGGTGCGACGCGATCGCGCAGCAACCGCATCGCGGCCTGCGGACTGGTCACGACGTCTTCGGCGCGTGTGGAGGCCAGCCCCAGCTCGCGCAAGTGTTCCGCCACGACGGCATCACGTCGGGACGCGTTGTTGGTGATGTACCCGAGGCGCCGCGACACAGCCGCCGCATTCAGGCTGTCGACGGCATACGGGAGGGCCCCCGGGCCGGCGTAGACGACCCCATCCAGGTCCGCGAGCACCGCGTCGACACCGTCGAGGGGAGTGCGAGGCGCGCGCTTCGAGAAGAGGCCCATCAGCGCTCCGCTTCCTCTGCATCCGACTCGTCGTCGCCGGAACCGTCGCTCTCGACCGTGGGGGCGATGTCCTCCTCCGCCGGCAGCGCGATCTCCTCGATCTCGTAGATCTCGATCACCTCGAGATCCGCATCGACGGCCCCGAGCGCCTCCGCGGCCACCTCGGCGCGTCGCTGCCACTGCTGCGCCTCATCGACGCGGCCAAGCTCCTCGAGCACCGCAGCCCGCGCCGCGAACAGCCCGGGGCTCCACGAGAAGGCACGATCGGGGTCCAACTCGGGGATGTCCAGTTCGCTGAGTGCGCGCTCCGTCTCACCGAGGTCGAGTCGAGCCCCCGACATGGCAATCGCCAGCTCCACGCGCACTTCGGTGGTCAACGTCGAACGATCCACCGCGCGTCCCACTTCGAGTGCACGATCAGCGCGGCCCACGCCGCGTTCGCTGTCGACGAGAAGGGCGATCTGGTCATCACGGCCGGAGATGCGCCGGTACGTCCGCAACTCACGCACCGCCAGGGCGAAGTCGCCCAACGCGTACGCGGTGATGGCGACGGTCTCACGCACGATAGCGATGCGCCCAGCGCTGCGGGACGCGGCGAGGGCATGCTCGTGCGCACGGACGGCGTCCTCGTCGATGAGACGTGCTGCCATGGCGAGATGACGCGCGACCTGTTCGGCGTTCTCCTTCGACAGCGTCTTCAGCTCGTTGCGCGCGGATGCCGGCAGGTCCTGAGGAGTGACATCGTCGGGCAGTTGCGGCCCCGTGGGGCCCGTGCGACGCTCCGAGCCCTGCGGCGGCCGGGAACTGCGACCGGGCACACGGGAGGTTCGATCCCCATCGCGCTGTGCGTAAGGCTTGCGCTCGCCATCACGAGGAGCATACGGCTTCCGCTCACCATCGCGCTTCACGTACGGCTTGCGCTCACCATCGCGAGGCGCATACGGCTTACGCTCACCGTCACGCTTCACGTAGGGCCTACGCTCGCCATCACGAGGCGCATACGGCTTACGCTCACCGTCACGCTTCACGTACGGCTTACGCTCACCGTCACGAGGCGCATACGGCTTACGCTCACCGTCACGCTTCACGTACGGCTTACGCTCACCGTCACGCTTCACGTACGGCTTACGCTCACCATCGCGCGGACGCTGGCCGTCGCGAGGGCCCGCGCCCGATCGTGCCCACGAGGTTCCATCGGAAGACCTCCGACGGCGCTCGGGTGTCGCATCCGGGTTCTCGGGATCGCGCTCCTGTGCCATCGAAGGAGTTCCTTTCAGTCGTGTTAACG
>NZ_MKRU01000059.1:0-101927 GCF_001897985.1 Microbacterium sp. 69-7
CTCACCCCATGACCCCCACCGAATGTCCGAAGAGCCGGATTAGGACGCCCGCAACGAGGACCACGAACGTCGTCGATGCGTCCCAGCGGGCAATCACGTCCCCACGACGGGCAGCTCGCCAGAAGCTCAGAATCATTGCGGAGGTTAGCGCTACAAACGCCGATGTTACAAATATCGGTTCCATAAGCGCCTCAAGCTCCCATTGGTTTTCTCATACTCTTGGGCCTGCCGCCCGGAGACACTGGGGCGAATGTGTGGACGGCTAATCGCGCGACGCTGTAGTCGCGGGCGGGCCGATTCTCCTCCCGGCAACTCCTCGCTGGGCGCGGCAAATCGATGCAAATCGTCATTGGTTCACAGAGGGTCGGTGTAACGCCGACCATTGGACCCCACCGGACTTGGTGCAGCCGGCAGTCGTCTCATTAGTCCGAAGATAACGCGGTCGGTCACGCGGGTGAGGGGCCGCGTCCAGCGTGAGCGCCGAGGTGAATATAGGGAACGCAAGCGTTCGCCCTCGTCGCTCCCGCTCCCGTTGGTTGTGATGCTGCTTCCGTGGATTCGGAAGGCGGCAACCTCGCCGCCCGCGTACAGGAGGCGCCCCTGTTTGCGTAGGCGCATGAACAAGTCCTGGTCCATGGCCGCGCGAAGCGACTCGTCGAGTGCTCCTGCGCCAATGATCGCCGTCCAACGAAAGAGGGAGCCAGGTTGAGGAACCAAATTCTTCCCTATCATCATGTAAGCCGGAGCCCAGCGTCCAGGACGCATGATCCAAAGAGTCTTGCCCGCTTCGTCTATGCTACGAACTTTTCCATATGCGGCAGGGGCTAGGCGCGATGACTCGAGTGCGGTGAGAGTGAGATGCAGCGATTCGGGGCTCAACAAATCATCATCGCCCAACCAAGCCACGTAGTCTGCATCGTGGGGACTGCTCCAGCCGTCATTTATCGCTGCTGATAGGCCGGGGCGATCGGAAACGAGCTGAGCTACGCTCGGGTTATCTCGGAAGAGCTGAGGATCCAGATTGACATTAGTCGGTGTGATGATCCGAATCAGAACATCAGCGTCGCAGTTTCTCGAGGAGAGGACAATCGAAGTGATGCTGGCGCGTAACCAATCCGGGCGGGTTCCAAGGGTGGGCACCGCCACGAGTACTCGCGGTCGGCGATCGCTTGGATTCTTATCAATTTTCATCTGTGGACTCCAGGTATGCATCTCGAGGAACCGTCAAGCGAAAGTGATCAAAAACAGCTTTGATGGCGGCGTCGTTTGCTCGATTATTGACGTTGACCTTGAAGAGTCCATCTTCTTGGGACGCACCGCTTGAAGGGTAGTCGCGACGAATAGGTACTCGCATGGAGGGGAAACCGGCCCTGATAGTGGCAGCCTTGAACCAGACATCATCGGCGGTTGGAGCGAGCTGAAGAGCGAGGCCTACATCCGCGACCGGAGGGGCCAAGGACCCGGATGGGTAAAGAATGCCGCCCCTGCCGGTGAGGAATGTGGCGAACGAAGGGGTATTGGCCGCAGCTTCAGGCCAGGACGAGTATGGACGGATATGACCCGAAGCGTCCGAGATCATCTCGTTCCCTCGAGTCCCAATTACAACGCCCGGATTATCCCTCGAAGCCTGAAGCAAGCGAGACAGCCACGTCGCATCGTAGAGCACGTCATCGTCCGCGGTGACAATAGTGCGTTCTCCATATTCCGCGAGCGCGGGCAAGAGTTTTTTATAGGAGCGGGTGTTCTGATTCACCCAGCGCAGAAGGACCAGGTTCGGGAAAGACTCCACGAGATGAGTCAGTCGTTTCGGCAAATTTTGGGTTCCTTGGGGGAAATCATCGGTCGCGAGATATAGGACAATCTTGGCTATATGCCTTTGCATCAGCAAGCTGATCACCGTTCGGTGAACGGTAGCAATCCGCGCCGGATACGTGGTTAGCGAAATAACGACGTCTTCGTCCAAATTGGGCGGATGCGGGCTCGGCTTTGCAAGGTGGACCCGCGTACGTGCTGCCAGACGATCCCATGCTCGCCCCAGACGCTTGTGCACAATCATTATTGCGCTTCGCCAAAATGCCGGTCCAGCGACTCGGAGAAGCGCTGCCAGGTAAAAGCGGAAGCTGCAGCTGCGGCTTGCTCCGACATCGCTCGATGGAGCTCAGGATTCTCAGCGATTATCGTGACACGATCTCTCATCTGATCAACATCGCGGGGATTAACGAGAAAGCCGTTCACCCCATCGACCACCGGACCCTCGCTGCCGTATACCGTATCCGACACCACCGCGGGCAGCCCACTTGCCAGCGCCTCGAGAGGTGTTTGCGCGAAGCCTTCGGCGAGTGAGGGAAAGATGAAGACACTTCCGGAGCGGTAAAGCTCCGCTAGTCGAGGGCGCGTTAGCGAGCCGACATAGGTGATTCTCTCATCCGCAGGGATAACACTCGGGTCTGGCGCGAAGCCTGCAATGGTCAAGTGATAATTCGTAGGTAAGGTTTGCATCAGTTGGAACAGGTAGCCGATTCCTTTGCGTTGCACGACTTGGCCGCTAAATATGAGATGGCGACGAGAGTCTCGCTCACTCCGCACTGTGTGTTTGAAAAGGCGAAGGTCCACACCTAGGGGAACCGTGATCAGTCGGCCGGGATCGACGCCAGCGTTGACAAATGACAGGCGATGCGGCTCCGATAGCGTGAGGACTCTATCGGCCGTTTGAATTTCCTCGTCAAGCTGCTTCCGCTCGTCAACAGACCGTACGTCACCGGCGAAAGTGTGAGCAAGTTGTGGGAAAGCGCGCGACTCTTCGCGAATGATTCGAGCCATCACATCGTGGTGAACGATTGGGTAGTCGAGAATGCCTTCACCCGAGCCCCTAACAGCCCGGAGCGTTTGGAGCCCGGCCGTTGAGCGCACGAGCACTCGTCCGACCTTGCCGTGTCGACGTACTCTCGCAGCAACGGCGGTGTCAAAGCGTTCGTTCCGTTGAGATAGCTGTCGTTTGGAGCCAGTGGGGGATACCCTGCGCGCTCGGAGGAACTGCAGCTCCTGAACGGTAGCGCATTGCCATCTCTCCTCCGCCTTCGAAAGATGATCCACCGACCGTGCACGCATCGACGCGCCGACGCGGCTCAACAGACTGACCTTCGAACCTTCCAACCGTGCAGAAGTTGCGGAGTTGATCGCGATCGGAGAAGCGAAGATGATGCGCCGATCGTTCGCAAGAGACCATTCTGCGAACTTCGTGAGTTCGGGAATAGATCCCGGATTGGAGATAACCGTGGTGGTATCCATTACTTGACTCTCTCGGGGCTCAAATTTCGCGCGGGATTGCCAACTGCAGTGTGCCCGGCCGGTACGTCCTTTATTACGACCGCACCCGCTCCGATTCTCGCTCCCTTTCCTATCGATATTGGGCCGATTATCACAGAAGTCGCCCCTATATCGACCCCGTCGCCAATTGTAGGACTACCACCAGCATCACCCTTGTTTCCGATGGTCACGTTCTGGCGGAGCGTGACATCTGATCCGATGACTGTGTCGACGTTGACGACTAATCCGTGTCCGTGCACTATCTTCAGCCGGCTGCCGACATTTGTCTTGACAGGAATCTCGATCGCTAGTATCCATTCTGAGATGAACTGATAGAGAAGTGTGATCATGCGGGAGAGCATGGATGGACTCTTGTCAAAGGGCCATCGGGCAGCTTGCGCCAATCGGAACAGGGTCAGGATAAGTCTAGTTCGCGGCCGGTAGCGATTGACTCTGTAGTCTTGAAAGATCCAGTCTTTCCGGAACGTTGGCGACCGGTGTTCATCTGCCATGCAAACTCCAGCTCTTTTGGATCGAAGGGGGAAATGACTGCACGCCTATTTGATCGCGTCAGTTCAGCAGTTTGTGAATTCCGCTGGCGAAGTTGCGCACCATGGCCTGAAGTGTAGGATAAGTCGCGGACGCTGCTCCCTGCCGATTCTGGGAGTTAACTACATCGACGATCGTGGCCGCGAAGGATTCCGGTTTTGGCTCTGTGAGGTAAAGGCTCTCACCCTCGGTTAGATACTCGATTTCTGGTGCGTGAAATGGCCATTTTGTCGACACCACCGGGACGCCTGCCACCAACGCGTCGACCGCCAGCAGACCGACTCTCCCCGGGTTCGCGATAGCCTTCGAGCATTTGAGGATCGCCGCTTTGGTCTTGCCTCCCACATGCCCCATCATGGTGGCCTGCCCTCGACGGACTGCGGGTTCGAGCAAGCTTGCGTCTTGACCTTGTCCCCCAACGATGAAGTGGATTTTTGGGTGTTCGGCCCAGAGGACCTCTAGCGCTCCAGCAAGCAGGTCAACTCTCTTGGAGGTGTCCAGCGCTCCCAGATACGCGACGAATGGCCCGTCTGGCAGCATTGTGTTGCGGCGGAATTGCTCCAGAGCAGCGGTGTCGAGCTGGTCGAGATCGTTCTTGAGTTGCGTCGTATCGATGGCGTTCATCACAGTGGTGACCTTCCCCGCGTCTGCGCCCGCAGCGATTGCGAAGTTTGCACCGCTTGGTGTGTACGCGAAAATGTGGTCTGCTCGGCGCAACTGCCACCTCTCGATTAGGGAGTCGATCGGGTTGGGGGTGGCGGTGTAGGACGCAATATGTCCCCATACACCGACTCTGAGTTGTGACTTCCGGCTAAGCGCCGAAAGTGCGTCGAATGAACTCCCCATGTGCGGAACTATTACCGCGTCGGCGGCTTGCCAGTACTTGCGGGTTGTGGTGAGGGTTGCACTCCGCCCGAGAGCGCTCACTCGTCGACCATCTACCTGAATCAGCCAAGGCGGTGAGACCGCATCTCCCCGTTCAGCTTGCGAGCGGTCGGGTCGTCCGGCCACGACGCGTAGGTTTACCCCCGATGCTTCGAGCGATGACCGCAGGCTCTCGAAGAATGCAACTCTGTATGCTGGGATGTATGGCTGAACCACCCAGATTTCGGTCATCCCCGTCCTCCAAGCATTGAGGCGTACGTCGACTCGAGCGCGTGGGCCACCATGGTGATGTCGAGTTCTGATCGAATGAAATCCAAGCCGCCTTGCCGCAAGCGAGCGCTTTCCCGCGGGTCGCTCAGGACCCGCTCTACGGCATTGGCAAGCTGCGTGGACGTGCCATCCGTGATGATGGCTGCGCCGTAGTGGTCGCATTTCGGCGCAATTCCGAGCGAATCAGTCGTCACGACAGGCGTACCGACGCGGAGAGCTTCCAGGATTGACATTGGAAACACTTCGTCGACAGCGGGAAGCACGTACACTCGGGCGGAGCTCAGGATCGTGTCGGTTGAATCTGGGGGTACGGCGCCAATCCATTCGAGTCGATCACCCATATCTGCGTCGCTGATGGCGCGTCGCACCGCTTCGCCTTGCCCCTCATCAGGACCCGCGAGGATGAACCTCGTCGAGGGCAGCCGATCGCGGAGTTGCGTGGCCATCTTCACGAACTCCAGCGGTCGCTTTCTGCTCGCGAGGCGCGCGAGGAACAATACCAAGTCTTCGCGGTTTTCATACGATCGAAGGTCGGTGACGCGGACCCCGTTGATGATCTTGCCCACTCTGGTGAGCGGCTGGATACCCGTCAGGTCGAGGGCTTCTTGATCCGTCAATGCAAGGGCCACAACCGCGTCGCGCAGCACTGGCTTGGTGAGCAAGGCGTCGAGTGGCCCTGAGAGAGGGTTGCGGGACGCGTCAATCATGCCGTGTGCCTGTAAAACATAGGGCACGTGGGAACGTCGAACGATGTGCGCTGCGGGCAACGTCACCAGGTCCCGCGCCAAATGGATGTGAGCCACGTCGAACTTAGTGATATCGGAGCGGAGCGCCGTCAACATCGACGGTGCGGCTAGTGACGCGAAGCCGCCTAGGGGTGCAAGCCGGCGCGCAGGGAACGTCCTCAGTGTGTAGCCGCCCCGGGCCACAGTTTGAGCGAGCCGAGGCGGTGCAGCCGCGTAAACAGTGACGTCGTGGCCGATCTCGGCCAGAGCTTCGGCTTGACCAAGCGCGACGCGCGTGGGGCCGCCGAAAGCTCCGTCCGGCGAGACATATGTCACGACGTGAGCGATTCTCATTTAGGTGCTTCCTGCGCGAACCGCACACCGATGGGGGTCGCGTCCGGGCCGTTGACGATGATGTTCGGCGGAATAACGCCTGAGACTACGGTCAAGGGCTTTGTGAGAGCGTTTCGGCCGATACTTGCTCCGCCTAAGATCACACATCGCGAGGTCACCCAAACACCCGCTTCGATTCGAATGGGGCGTGTCAGAAGGGCCATATCGCGTCGATGAGCGTGGCTTCCTGTCGTGAGGAATGTCTCTTGAGAGATCACGGCATCGTGACCGATGTAGATGTGATCTTGATTGTGGAACCACACTCCCTCTCCGATCCACGACCGGTCGCCGATGTGTAGCTTCCACGGGAATTTCACCCGGGTGCGTGGCCGGAAGATGACGCCGTTGCCGATCTCTGCGCCGAAGGCACGCAACACGCGGATACGCAGACCCGAGCTGATCTGCCACGCATTTGTTACGAAAAGCAACTCGCAGATGGCCCAGAGGTATACCTTCCACGCCGGCTGATCCCACGCGGCGCGCTCGCCCGGGGCCTTCGAGAGATCGATCACCGGAATGTCGCTCACGGCGTCCCTTTCTCGTAACTGTGTCGTAACGACGGCCGCTGTAAGGTCGGTGCCGTGCAGCAACGACCCTTGCGAACGCTCGTCTTCGGGCTCAACTACCCCCCGGAGACTACGGGGATTTCTCCCTACACAGGCGCCATGGCTGGGGGGTTGGCACGGCGCGGACGCGAGGTCCGCGCCATCACGGCGCACCCTCATTATCCAGATTGGAAGATCACCTCAGGTTACGGGCAGTGGTCGCGGAGCGAACAGATCGACGGTGTGCACGTCACGCGCCTGCGTCATTACGTGCCCTCGCAGCCGTCGCCGCTGCCGCGCGCGCTCTCGGAGGTGACCTTCGGCATCCGCCAGATTTTCGTCCGTTGGGGTCGACCAGCCGCGATCGTTGCCGTCTCCCCGGCGTTGCTGTCGTCTGCTCTCGTCCGACTTCGTTCGCGTCTCACACATCGCTCCACTCCGTTCGTCGTGTGGGTGCAGGATCTCTACGGGATCGGCATCTCCGAGACCGGGCAGGGCGGAGGGCTTGCGGCGCGCGTCATTCAGAAGGTCGAGGGCTGGTTGTTGCGCTCAGCCTCGACCGTCGTCGTGATTCATGACAGGTTCGCTGAGCGTGTGCATGATGACTTCGCTGTCCCGCGCGAGCGCATTGCCGTTGTTCGCAACTGGACGCATCTGCCGCCGTTGCCGCCTGTGGAAGTCCCAGCCGTGCGCGCGGCGCGCGGCTGGGCCGATGACGAGGTGGTTGTCGTCCACACGGGCAACATGGGCGTGAAGCAGGGTCTGCATCACGTGGTGGACGCGGGGCGGCTGGCGCACGACCGGGGAACACATGTTCGCTTTGTGCTCGTCGGTAACGGTTCGCAACGCGACGAGTTGCAGCAGCGCGCTGATGCACAACCGACGACGACGCAGTTTCTCCCGCCGCTCGGAGACCGTGATTTCACCGACATTCTTCAAGCAGCTGACATTCTGCTCGTCAACGAGCTTCCTGGTGTCGCCGAGATGGCTGTTCCGAGCAAGCTGACGTCGTACTTCGCGGCTGGCCGCCCGGTGCTCGCGGCAACCGATTCCACCGGAATCACAGCGCAGGAAGTGCGCGCGGCCGACGCGGGTCTCGTCGTCTCTGCGGGTGATCCATCCGCGCTGCTCGACGGCGTGTCAGCGCTCATGGCTGATCGTGCGGCCGCCGATCGTCTCGGTCAGAACGGCAAACGTTACAGAGAGACGGTGCTGGATGAAACATTCGCGATCGATCGGTTCGATAGTCTGCTCGCGGATCTGATCGCCACCGCCGCTGAGAAGCATCCTGCGTGACCTCCCCCCACCCACGATCAAGATAGGCAGAATCTCTTGACCAAGCGCGCACTCATCACCGGCATCACGGGCCAGGACGGCTCCTACCTCGCGGAGCTGCTGCTCGCGAAGGGCTACGAGGTTCACGGCCTCATCCGCCGAGCCTCGACGTTCAACACGCACCGCATCGACCATCTCTACGTCGACCCGCACGACTCCGAGGCGAAACTCTTCCTCCACTACGGTGACCTCTCCGACGGGGCGCGCATGGTCACCCTGATGTCGGAGATCAACCCCGACGAGGTCTACAACCTTGCCGCGCAGTCACACGTGAGGGTCTCGTTCGACGAGCCCGAGCACACGGCTGACACCACGGGTACGGGCACGATCCGTCTGCTCGAAGCGGTGCGACTCTCCGGCATCACGACCCGCTTCTACCAGGCGTCCACCTCCGAGCTCTACGGCGCGACCCCGCCACCGCAGAACGAGGAGACGCCCTTCTACCCGCGCTCGCCGTACGGGGTCGCGAAGCTCTACTCGTACTGGATCACCAAGAATTACCGCGAGGCATACGACATGTTCGCGGTGAACGGCATCCTCTTCAACCACGAGTCCCCCCGCCGCGGTGAGACGTTCGTCACTCGCAAGATCACGCGCGCCGTCGCCCGCATCAAGGCCGGCGTGCAGAAGGACATCTACCTCGGCAACCTCGAGTCGATTCGTGACTGGGGCTACGCCGCCGAATACGTCGAAGGCATGTGGCGCATGCTGCAGGCCGACGAGCCGGAAGACTTCGTGCTGGCGACGGGCGTCGGCTACACGATCAAGGACTTCCTCGAGACGGCGTTCGGACACGTGGGCCTCGACTGGCAGGAGTTCGTGAAGTTCGACGAGCGCTACCTGCGCCCGACCGAGGTCGACGCGCTCATCGGCGACCCGGCCAAGGCCGCGGACAAGCTCGGCTGGGTTCCCACGATCGACGGGAAGGAACTGGCCAAGCTCATGGTTGACGCCGACGTGGAAGCACTGGAAAAGGGCGCCGACTGGATCGACACGGTGAAGCTTGCGTCGTGGGGGACCCTGTGACGACGGCTGTTGACGGCGTGGAGTACACGCCGGGTGAGCTGGACCGCGACGCGACGTTCTACGTCGCGGGTCACCGCGGGCTCGTGGGGTCTGCGATCGTGCGCAGGCTCGAGTCGGCCGGCTTCGAGAACATCGTCGGCAAAACGTCGGCTGAGCTCGACCTCAAGGATCGGGACGCCGTCTTCTCGTACATGGGAGAGGTCAAGCCGAAGTACGTCGTCCTGGCAGCGGCGAAGGTGGGCGGCATCCTCGCCAACTCCACGTACCCGGTGGACTTCTTGAGCGACAACATGCGCATCCAGGTCAACGTCTTGGACGCTGCACTCGCGAACGACGTCGAGCGCGTTCTTTTCCTCGGGTCGTCGTGCATCTACCCGAAGTTCGCCGAGCAGCCGATCCGTGAGGACTCCCTGCTCACCGGGCACCTGGAGCCCACGAACGACGCCTACGCGATTGCGAAGATCGCCGGCATCCTGCAGACGCAGGCCGTGCGCCGCCAGTACGGCCTGCCGTGGATCAGTGCGATGCCGACGAACCTCTACGGGCCGAACGACAACTTCTCGCCGAAGGGCTCGCATGTGCTACCGGCGCTCATCCGTCGCTATGACGATGCGGCGAAGTCCGGAGCGCCGTCGGTCACCAACTGGGGAACCGGGACGCCGCGGCGTGAGTTCCTGCACGCCGACGACATGGCCGATGCCTGTCTCCACCTGTTGGAGCACTACGACGGCCCGGATCAGGTCAACGTCGGGACGGGCTCCGATGTCACGATCCGTGAGATCGCCGAGACGATCGCGGGCGTGACGGGTTTCACGGGGGAGACCGACTGGGACACCTCGAAGCCCGACGGCACGCCTCAGAAGCTGCTCGACGTCTCCAAGCTCGCCGAAGCGGGCTGGACGGCGAAGATCACGCTCGAAGAGGGGATGGAGCGCACCGTCGCCTGGTATCGCGACCATGTCGACAGCATCCGCGAGTAGCGCGCTGTTCCGGCATATCGTGCTCTTCCGAGTGCACGACGACATCAGCCATGACCGGGTGGAGGAGGCGATCGAACGTTTGCGATCGCTCGCCTCACTGCCCGGCGTGGTCGAGTGGCGCGTGGAACTCTCGCTCGACGCGCGAAAAGGGCGAGTGATCGTCGAAGATGCGACCTTCGTGGATCAGGACAGCTTCGAGCGGTTCCGCCTCGACCCACGCCACGTCCACGCAGCAGAAGCGATGTCCCACATCGCCGACTGGTGGAACGGCGATTACGCCGCCTGACGATACGCGGGCGCAGGTGCGCTGCGGATCGAGGACGTATGGTCTTGTACCTCCGAAGCCACCGGCGCCGATCCCACAAAGTCGCGGTCGCGGAACTCGTGAGCTATCGAGCAGTACGCATCGCGTCCGCTCCAGATAGCCTTCGCAGGCGACACACGGGAACCGCACTCGGCGCAGTTCACGCTCTCGATTCCCCAGATCAGCGCGTTGATGCGCTTCTTGACACGCTCGAGCATCATCCCCCCAGAGTGCTCACACAACCATTCCCCCCGGAATGGTGGGACGACTACGTCCAAGCGATGAAACTACGCCCAATCCCGGTAAAGATCAATTGGTAAGCGGCGCAAGCTTCAGGAGCGCGAACAACTCCCGGCATCCGGGCCAGAGGTTTGCGGGCAGTGCGCCTGGCGCGAAGTAGTCGAAGTCGAGACCCTCGTTGCGTGCTCGCGGCGCCCCCTCCACGTCGAGGACGAAGGAGAGACCGATCGCGTGCTTGCGTGGGTCGTCGCCCGACACCGTTCCGTCGGTCGGCGTCAGGTCGGGCGGGAACCACTCGTAGACATAGTCCGGCTGCGGATTCAGCGGAAGAGTCGGCTCGATGCCGATCGTCTCGCGGCTGTGTCTGCGGATGGCGCCGGCGATCGTCTCCCCGCGCTGAATGCGACCTCCGAGGTGGCACCACACCCGGCCATGAGGTGAGTCGCGGAGGATGAGGCCGAGCTGTCTGCGTCCGTTGCGTTCACGTACCAGGACGAAGTCGACGCAGGCGATCGGCATCGATTGCTCGATGAGGCGATAGGTGTCGGCGGGAAGGAACGTCACGTGACCTCTTTTACGACCGCGGTTTACAAGCCGGATACGCATCTCTGATAGGAACAGTCTTGCGTGTTCCACCTCCACTCGCGCACTGTCCCCCCACTTGGAGCTCCTATGAAGCTGTCCGTCATCGGTTGCGGTTACCTCGGCGCGGTACATGCTGCGGCTATGGCGTCCATCGGTCACGAGGTGGTCGGTATCGACGTCGACCAGCGCAAGATCGATGCGCTCTCCAAAGGTGAGGCGCCGTTCTTCGAGCCAGGACTGCAGGAGATCCTGACCGCGGGCATCGCGGCGGGCAACCTCCGGTTCACCACTGACATGGCTGAGGCCGCGGGCGCGAAGGTCCACTTCGTCGGTGTGGGAACTCCGCAGCAGAAGGACAGCTACGCCGCCGACCTCACGTACGTCAACGGCGCGTTCGACGGGCTGTTGCCGTACCTCGCGCCGGGTGACATCGTCGCCGGAAAGTCGACCGTCCCTGTCGGCACCGCGGCGAGCCTGGCGCCGCGGGTGTCGGAGACCGGTGCCACGCTCGTGTGGAACCCCGAGTTCCTTCGCGAGGGTTACGCGGTGCAAGACACTGTCGACCCCGACCGCCTCGTCGCGGGGGTGCCGGCGGGAGAAGAGGGTGAGATCGCGGCATCCGTGCTGCGTGAGGTCTACCACCCCTCCGTCGCAAAGGGCACGCCGTTCATCGTCACCGACTACGCGACCGCCGAACTGGTCAAGGTGTCGGCGAACGCCTTTCTCGCGACCAAGATCAGCTTCATCAACGCCATGGCAGAGATCGCCGAGGTCACCGGCGCCGACGTGACCCAGCTCGCCGACGCGATCGGCCATGACGCGCGCATCGGCCGGCGCTTCCTCGGTGCCGGGATCGGCTTCGGCGGTGGCTGTCTGCCGAAGGATATTCGCGCGTTCTCCGCCCGTGCGGAGGAGCTCGGGCGCGGTGAGTCCGTCGCGTTCCTGCGTCAGGTCGACGAGATCAACCTGCGACGCCGCGACCGCGCCGTGCAGCTCGTGGTCGACGGTCTCGGCGGCTCGGTCTATGAGAAGAAGGTGACGGTGCTCGGCGCGGCGTTCAAGCCGCACTCCGACGACATCCGTGACTCGCCCGCACTCGACGTCGCCGTGCGCCTGCACGGACTCGGAGCGATCGTCACAGTCACCGACCCGGCGGCGATCGAGAACGCCCGCCGCATCCACCCCCAGCTCACCTACGTCGAAGACCGTGACGAGGCCATTCGCGACGCGGACGCTCTCGTGCTCGTCACCGAATGGGACGAGTATCGTCGTCAGCTGCCTCCCGAGCACGCGTCGTCGCTCACGCGTGGACGCGTGGTCGTCGACGGGCGCAACGGGCTCGATGCGGCCGCGTGGCGCGCTGCAGGGTGGGCGTACTACGGGATGGGACGGCCGTAACCCATGGCGTTCATCGCCACGATCGTGCTGGCGTTAGCCTCGGTTCTCCTGGTCTTCGCTGACGGCCCGATCTCGCGACGACGCGACCGCGACAAGATCTCACCGCTCTCGCCCGTGCTCAGCGGGTTGTCGGCGGCCGCGTCGGTCGTCGCCCTCGTCGCTGCGGCGATCAGCATCGCGCGCGCCTTCGGCCCTGCCGCGCAGCCCGGTGATGACCTCGCGATCGCTGTGACGATCGTCGCGTTCGTCGCATTCGTCTGCGGCTTCGCTCCGGCGCTCGCCGCGGTGCGTCCCCGCAACCGTCAGACCTGGGGAACCTGGGCCGCGACGGTCGCGTTTCTCGCGTCGGGTGTCGTCCTGACGGTGGGCGCCGCGAGCGATCTTGCCGCCTGAGGATCATTCATGGTACCGCTCCCATTGCCGTGGTCACGCGGGTCGGAGTTCGTTCCGATCGAGCTGGGGAGAGTCGATGGCGAACGTGCAACAGGGGTGGTATCCCGACCCGAACAAGGCGGACACGGTCCGGTGGTGGGACGGCACGGCGTGGACCGCGCACGTCGCCGAGAAGACCGGGGTCGCGGCATCCGCAGACACCGTGGTGACCGCGGCCAAGCGTCCGGGACGGGGACTCTCTCGCCGCACGAGCATCATCGTCGGCGCGGCGGCGGTGCTCGGCATCGCGCTCGTCGGGGGAGCGGTCAACGCGGCCACGCTCGCCGCACGCTCGGCAGCGGAACAGAACGGTGCGGTCGCGTTCGTCGCGACGACCGGCACGGCAGCGGCATCCACCCCCACCCGCACGCCCACGCCGACGCACACGCCGGTCACCACCACCCGCGACGAGGCCGTCACCGAAGCCGTGCCGTTCGAGCGCACGTCGGTGGACGACTCCACGATGGTGCAGGGACAGAGCGCCGTCACGACCGCGGGACAGAACGGTGAACGCACGCGCACCTACCGCGTCACCCTCACCGACGGAAAGGAGACGAAGCGTGAACTCGTCTCCGACACCGTCACCGTGCCGCCCGTCACCGAGGTGACTTCCGTCGGCACGTATGTCGAGCCGGCCGCTCCTCCGCCCGCCGCCGCGCCCGGAGGCTGCGACCCGAACTACGCCGACGCCTGCGTGCCCATCGCCAGCGACGTCGACTGCGCGGGCGGAAAGGGCAACGGTCCCGCCTACTTCGACGGCGTCGCCCGCGTCGTCGGCCGCGACATCTACAAGCTCGACGGCGACGGAGACGGCTGGGCCTGCAACGGCTGACGCGTAACGGCGGGGGAGGAGGCGCGTGCCCTGCCCGGGCTCTCTTCATTCGAACAAATGTCCGAGGCTGTCGCTACCCTTGAGGCATGGAAGAGACCACGCCGATGAGCGAAGACAGCGACCAGCTGTCCGCGCTCGCGGCTCTGGTCGCCGAGACCGAGACGGTGCTGGCAGAGGTCTCGGCGGCCCAGGTGGCTGAGGTGCGGCTGCTCGCGCGGGCCGGCCAGCTCGCCGAGCGTCAGGCCGCCACCCAGCGGGGCTCGGTGCGCGTGCACGACATGGCGCTGCGTTCGATCGCCGCCGAGCTCGGCGGTGTCATGCGGGTGACCGACCGCACGGTGCAGCAGCGCATCGGAGAAGCACGCGAACTCGTCGAGAGCTACCCCGCCACCCTCGACGCGTGGGAGACCGGGCGCCTCACCCGCGCCCACGTACGGGTGATCATGGATGCCGGGGCGCCCGTGCCCGCCGATCGTCGCGCCGCGTTCGAGGCGGAGGCGATTCGGCTGTGCGCCGGCGACACACCCAACCGCGTACGTTCCGCGGTCGAGATCCTCGCCGAGCGTTGCGCCGAGCGCTCATTCACCGAACGCCACGCGGAGGCGAGCCGCGGCCGACGGGTACGCGTGGTGCCGGGCGCCCAGGGCATGTCCGACCTCATCGCGACGGTTCCAACCGTCATCGCGGAAGGGGTCATGGACCGCCTCACGCAGCAGGCGACGGTCATCATCGATGCGCGCACTCCCGACGACGATGACCCGCGCACGACCGATCAGGTGCGTGCCGACGTGCTCAGCGACCTGCTGCTGACGGGCGCGCCGGCGCTCGATCCGACCGCGTACGGCGACGGGCCGGGAACGCTCGGCGCCATCCGCGCCCAGGTGCAGGTCATCGTGCCCGCCCTCACCCTGCTCGGCGCCGACGAGGGGCCCGTAGACCTGGTCGGGCGCGCACCCATCGACGCCGCCACCGCGCGGTGCCTCGCTGCCGAGACCCACTCGCTCGCGCGCGTGCTCACCGATCCCGTCGACGGCACCGTCATCGCGGTCGACCGGTACCGCACCGCCGTACCGCAGCGGCGATTCCTGCGCGCCCGCGACCAGCACTGCCGTTTTCCCGGATGCCGCCGCGCGGCCATCCGCTGCGAGATCGACCACACCATCGACCATGCCCGGGGTGGACCTACCGCGCTGTGGAACCTCGCCCACCTGTGCCAGCGGCACCATTCGATGAAGCAGTTCACCGCGTGGAGGGTGCGACAACATCCCGGCGGCGTTCTGGAATGGACATCTCCGACCGGCCGCCTCTACCGCGAAGACGCACCCATCCCACCGGTCACGTTCGTCATGAGTCCCGCGCCACCGCCGGCGATGGCCGACACCGCACCGCCGTTCTAATCCGCACGCTGGCTGTCCGGCATGCCGTGCACCGGCGCGCGGTCGTCAGAACCGCGGCGCGGCGGCGTCACGACAGCGGTGCGGCGCCCTCCGACAGAGTCGACGCCGTCACGCCCGGAACGTCCTCGAGGGCGTAGTACACCGGCAGGCCGCGCGCCTCGGCGATCGCGACGTCCCGATCCGCACCGCGCGACGCTCCCGGCAGGCGCAGCACCGCATCGCAGCGCTGCAGCAGGCGCTCCGCCGTCGGGTACATCACCTCCGCCGCCAGCGGGTCGGTCGGGCCCGTCGCCCCCGCACTCTCGAGCACCGGAAGCGCCACCCATTCGCCGATCATCGGCACATGGCCGGCTCGAAACAGCGGCCACGCCGCCGTCTCGAGCCGTTTCAGGTTCTTCGCCATCAGCGCGGGGTCACTTCTTCGTGGGCGTCACCGGCATCCACCCCACCGCCGGCCTCACCACCGGCGACGCCGACGAAGCCGCCATGAAACGCGCGCTCGCCGCCCGCGCCGCCGACACCTACGTGCTCGGCAGCGACGAGAAGATCGGCCCCGCCTCTCGCTACGGCGTGCTCGCCCTCGACGCCGTCACCGCGATCATCGCCGACGTCGCCGACGCCGACCCGACCGCGCGCGAGCTCACCGCCCAGGGCGTCACCCTGCTTCACACGCGCTGACTCAGACGGCGATCATCACGAGGCTCGCGATCGTGCCGACCGGATGATCCGGCCGCACCGACAGCGTCGCCTGATTCGCCCGCACCGCATGGCGGGGGGGCGAACGCCGGGTCTCGCGTCGTCGGGCGGTGATCGTCCGCGCCCATGAGATGCGCCAGCTGGCGCCGTCGCTCCTCGTCCGTCGTCCGCGCCCCGCCGGGCGCCGCGCTGATCCCGGAACGGGCGGGCAATGATCGACATCGCGCTGCTCCGCCCCTTCGCCCACCCACGTCGTATACGGAATCGCGTTGCCCGCCGACGCCACGTGGTGCAGGATCTGCGGGCATCCTCGTGCTCTCCGCGTCGGACTCGATCAGCACCCTCCTGGAGGTTCCGGGCAGCGAGGCCGCCGGGTGGGGCTTTCTCTCCAAGAACTCCTCGCTGTCGGCATCCGCGCTCGTCTACGCCATCCGCGCCGTCGCCGCCGGGCGCACCGTGCTCGATCCCGCGATCCGCGCTCAACGCGAGATCCGCCGCAACAGCCCGCTCACCCGGCTCAGCCGGCGCCAGCGCGAAGTGGTCGCCCTCGTCGCCGAGGCGTGACCAACGCGGCGATCGCCGCCCGGTTGGGCATCTCGCCCCGCTCCGTCGACACGCACCTCAATGCGGCCTGCGGCCTGCTCGGCATTCCGGCCCGTCGCGAGCGCAACCCGCGTGTCGAGGCGGTACGCAGCTACCTGCAGCGCACGACGTCGCCCTGGA
Organism: Microbacterium sp. 69-7; assembly: GCF_001897985.1. NCBI lineage: Bacteria > Bacillati > Actinomycetota > Actinomycetes > Micrococcales > Microbacteriaceae > Microbacterium > Microbacterium sp. 69-7. Next base: position 16,622 of record NZ_MKRU01000059.1, read on the forward strand.
CCTCGGCGGGATGACCCGGTCGGGCTCGCACCGGCCGTGCGTGCGCTCGTCGTGCGCCTGGCGCCGTCGGTGGCCGTCACGGCGCCCGACGACGCCGTCTTCTCGGCTTTTCAGAGCCGTCTCTCCCACGAAGCCCGCGTTCTGGTGGTGCGGGTCATCGAGGACGCCCTCTCCAACGCGCTTCGCCACGGCTCGGCCGACCACGTCGTCTTCTCGGCGCGCGAGAGCGGCGGCATCCTGCTCGTCGTGGTCGGCAACACCGGCTCCGCGCCGCCGGCGACACCGGCGCGGTCGGGGCTGGCGCGCCTTCGGCGACGAGCGCAGGTCCTCGGGGGAGAGCTCGTGCTCGAAACGCTCCACGGGGGCGCCCGCGCACCGGCGCCCGCCTCAAGCTCACGCTGCCGCTGAGCGAGGCGAGTGCCGGGGATGCCGCGGCATCCGCCTCCGCCACAGCAGCACCGCACACACCGCCCCCTGCACCATGACGACCGCGCTGATCGTCGACGCGATCACTCCCGCAGACTGATCTGCCGCGGTCAGCAGATCGAAGCCGGCGTGCCACAGCACCACGGGAACGATGCTCCACCGTGCGCCGGCCGTCATCCACGACAGGACGAACGATCCGAGCACCAGAGCCAGCATCCAGCCGACGATGCCGGCGCCCATGGCCTGATACGTCGGATTGAAGAAGAACGCCGGAGCGTGCCACACGATCCAGACCGCGGCGACCAGCACCGACGCCCAGAACACCGTGACGCGCTCCGCGAGCACGGGGAGCAGCCATCCGCGCCACCCGGCCTCCTCGCCGAGGCCGAACGTCGCCGCCCACACCAGCGCGACCAGCGGCCAGGGCAGGCCCGGCAGCTTTGCGGTGGTGCCGAAGGCGGCCGGGTCGGGCCAGCCGCCGGCGGCGAAAGCGGCGGTGAAGAAGCCGACAAGGTAGTACAGCGCCGGCATCCCCAGGGCGGCGAACCACCAGAAACCGCGGAACCGCAGCCGCAGGATGCGTCGTGCCCACCTCACCACGGCCGCCGGCCCCGCCGCGAACCAGGTCGCCGCTACGGCTCCGACCGCCGGTCCCGCCGACGCGACGAAGAAGGTGGCCGGCACGGTGTCGAGCGTGCCCGACGGCGCGGTGCGTGCGTCGACGAGAAGCGGCAGCCACAGCCCCCAGGTGACGGCGAAGGTGACGACCAGGAACACCGCCACGGTGCCGCGCCGCGCGGGCGCCGCGATCCCCGCCGGTGGGTACACGCTCATACCGTCGAGTCAACTCCGCCCCCCGCTGCGCAGCCAGCGGGGGAGGCCGTGACAATCTGCCGACGCGGGAACGCTCCCACCGCGACGGGCCGACCCTTGGTCGTCTGTCGGTCTACGTGCTTTCGCGTAAAACTCTCGTGAAATCGCGGATATCGGACGATGCGCTCTTTCGCGCCGCGACACAATGATGCTGCGTCCGGTCTTGGGGCCGGCGCGACCCACCCGTTTCTGGGAACGGAGCACTTTCTGCAGCGCTGCGCCTCCCTCGCCGGATGCGCCGGGCCTGCGGTCGGCGGGTCGCATCTTGGGGAAATGAGGAGTGACGATGAATCGAGCCGGCGACGCTCGCATTGTGGAGGTCTACGTCAACGCGCACTGGCAGCCCGCGCCCTCGCGCCGTTACCTCGACCCGCCCACGGCCCGCCAGCTGCGCGCCGAGGGCATCACGATGGTGCGCGTCGCTCCCAGCCTCTGGAGTCGCATTACCGGCCGCGCCGCCGGGGTCGCCGGCCGTGACATCTCCGTCGCCCGGTACCTCGCGACCACCACACACCGCGGCGGCGACGCCACCAGCCGGGCGTGACCGACCGGCCGCGCTCGGTGCGCGTCCTCGTCGTGGAAGGGGTTCCGCTCGGCGAAGCTCTGCGTGCCCGATCGAGCCGCCTCGGGATCGTCGTGCTCGCGGCGCCCGAGACGCGGGATCTTCTGCGCCGCGTGCCGGCGCAAGACGCGGCCGGCTGGGCCGTGCTCTCCAAGGACCTCTCGCTCACGTCCCCGGCTCTCGTGTACGCCCTCACGTCGGTCGCCGCCGGGCGCCGCGTGCTCGATCCCGCCATTCGGGCGGAGAGCGTCGAATGGCGCGAGAGCCCGCTGTGCCGCCTCAGCGCCCGCCAGCGCGAGGTGCTCTCCCTCGTCGCCGAGGGTCTCAGCAACACGGCGATCGCCCGGCGACTGGCCCTTTCGCCCCGCTCCGTCGAAGCGCACCTGCGGGCGGCGTACGCCGTGCTCGGCGTGGGGTCCGACCCCGCACGCAATGCCAGAGTCGATGCCGTGCGCGCCTATCTCGCGCACGGGGGAGCCGAGCGCGAGACCGCGATGGGTGAGATTCCTCTCATCTAGCCCCACGAGCCGCCCCGGGTGGTCGATGATGGGCGTGCCCCATCCCCATGCGGTGACGAACCCCAGATGTCACCAATGGAAGGCGGTCGCCCTGCCCCTGCCGGGGGGCTGGCGCGGGGCGACCGCATCCCTCCGTCCGACGGTCGAGCACTTACGTCGTCGGACGGTCCGTCCGCGCCCCGGCGAGCGTCTCCGCGAAGACCGCGAGCACGATGCCCAGGCAGGCCCCGGCCGTGTTCGCGATGATGTCGAGCACGCTCGGCGTCCGCGCGGACAGCGCGATGGCCTGTCCGGTCTCGATCGTGACGGTCGTGAGGAAAGCGATCGGCATCACAAGCCAGCGGTCGCGCGCGAGGATGAGCGTCAAGAGGAACCCCAAGGGCACGAACAGCAGGATGTTCGCGCCGAACTCGATCCGCGCGTAGGTCAGCAGCGGAAAGAGCCGCGTCACCGCTCGCAGCAGTGGCCCGGCCCCGGAGTCGACGGGAACCGGCCAGAATGCGATCAGCGCGAGCGCGATCACGTACGCTGACAACCACGCCCGGGCACTTCGACCCCACCCCGTCAGCCGCGTCTGCCAGGTCGGCGCGAGACGCCGACCGAAGGGGGCAGAACCGGCGTCTTTCGTCATCGGGCTTCCCTTCTACCGGGTCGCCCCGTCGCGACGAGAATACCGGCGGATTATAAGGAATTCCCTCTCCCCTCCATGTAGACGAATGGCTACACTGACTACTACTTGGGGGTAGGAATGGTGGGGTTGAGCTGATGGCCCGGCGTGAGCCGCGCGCGATCGACGTGGTGTCAGCGTATTGGGACACCGCCGGAAGTGGCCGCTTCTTCACGCGCTGGAGCGCGGTCGTGTCGCTGCCCGTTTCGGCGCTTCTGCTCGTCGCCATCGTGGAGGGCACCCGTGACGGCTATGTGCAAGGCATTGCCGCGGCTGTGCTCAGCTGGGTCGTCCTCGCCCTTCCCGTTCTCGCCGTGGCTGCCGCCGAACGCCGAATGCGCGATCACCGCTCTCGTGCGCTCCTGGTCACCGTCACGCTGCTGCTCGTCGCGACCGTGCGCCCGATACTCAACGAGACGTTCGTCCACGTCCTCTTCGGTGGCCGCTCCGGCGGCGTGTGGGCAGCGCGCATCGGCACCAACATCATCGTGGCGTTCGGGCTGTTCACCCTCGTCGCGATCATCACGACCCAGTATCAGCAGACTCGTGCAACCGCCGACCGTCTCGCCCACGCCCTGGGTCGCCTGGAAGCCGCGACGGGGCAGGTCGTCACCGACGATCGCGACGCCCGGCTCGTCATCCGTGGCATCGTCGCGGAGCTTCGTGCCGAACGTGACGCGATGCTGGCACGGGACGTCGACTTCGACGCCGTGCGCGACTTCTCCGAACGCGTGCGCGCCGCGAGTCACCGGCTGGAGGAGATGGCCGCGGGCAGTGCACCGGTTCCCGCACTGTGGGCGCCCCTCTCGCGCACGGCGCGACGCCGTCACGGGCTCGAGCGCCTCCAGCCGACGCCACTGCTGTGGGTCGGAGCGCTCTACCTCCTCATGAGCGCGCCGTATCTGCTGACGGTGGGAGACGTCTTCGACGTGGTCATCGCGGGCGTCGCCATCTTCCTGCTCGATCTCGCCGCCGGTGCCGTGCTTCGCGCATTGCCGGGCGACGTCCGCCGTGGCCGAGGAGCGATCTTCCTGCTCGTCTGGATGCTGGCCGGCATGACCGCCGCGGTCGTGGGGCGTCTCCTGCTGCCGGACACCGGAGCGCTGATGATCATCCCCGTGTTCGCGATGCCGCTGGCAGCCATCGTCCTCTCGCTCGCCATCGACACGTATCGGTGGGCACGCACCGACGAGGCCGATGCCACCCGAGAGCTCGCCCGCGCCGCGGGCGAGTTCGCCGACCGCGTGCGGCGAGCGCAGGCTCCGTTGCTGCATGCGGCATCCACTCTCCACGGGCGCGTGCAGGGGCTCTGCGTGATCTTCGCCGCTCGCGTCGACGAGAATCCGCCGACGGCCGACGACATCGCGCAGTTCCGTGTCGACACCGACCGGGCGCTCGACGAGGTGCTCGTGCCCGTGCCGACGTCGGAGATCGAGACGGTGGGCGCCTTGCGGCGGATGCTGGCGGGGTGGGAGCCGATCATGGTGCTGGAGACCCGCATCGACGACGCCGCGGCGTCGGCCGTGGACGGTGCCGAGGTCGCCCCCATCGTCTCGGAGGTCGTCAACGAGGCCCTCGTCAACGCGGTCAAGCACTCCGGTGCGCGCGCGGCACGGATCGACATCTCCACGGATGCCGGGGGAGACCTTCACGTGCGCGTCGCATCGGCCGGTGAGCTGCCTCGCGCGGTCATGCCCATGCGGCCCTTCGCGGGACGAACGCTCCTCTATCAGGACGGGCGCGAGGTCGTGCTCGAATCGACCGTGCCGACGACCCGGATCGCCGCCCCGGCCTGAGTCGGCACGTCATCTGGCCGTCGCCCGGCCGACACAGAGCGATCTTCTGCGGGCGCTATGCTCGCCGTACGCGCGCGTCGCTGCGCGCCTCGGAGCAGACCCCCCTTCACGCCCCGCAGGAGATCGCATGTCCCTTCGCTACAAGGCCGTCATCCCCGCTGCGGGCCTCGGCACGAGGTTCCTTCCCGCCACCAAGGCGATGCCCAAAGAGATGCTGCCCGTCGTCGACAAGCCGGCCATCCAGTACGTCGTCGAAGAGGCGGTGGCCGCCGGCATCCGCGACGTGCTCATCATCGTCGGCCGCAACAAGAACAACATCGCCAACCATTTCGACTCGGTCCCCGAGCTCGAGACGGCGCTGACGACGAAGGGCGACACCGCAAAGCTCGGCAAGGTCGCCCACTCGTCGCAGCTCGCCGACATCCACATCACCCGTCAGGGCGAACCGCGCGGGCTCGGGCACGCCGTGTCGCGAGCGGCCTCGTACGTCGGCGACTCCTCGTTCGTCGTCATGCTCGGCGACGACCTCATCGATGAGCGCGACCCGCTCCTTCCGACCATGCTCGCGGTCCACGAGCGCACCGGCGGTGCCGTCGTCGCGCTCATGGAGGTCGATCCCGAACAGGTCCATCTCTACGGTGTCGCCACCGTCGGAGCTCGCGGCGATGACGGATCGGTCCGCATCCTCGACCTCGTCGAGAAGCCCGCCCGCGAGGTTGCCCCCTCCAACCTCGCTGTCATCGGCCGCTACGTGCTGGGTCCGGAGGTGTTCGGAGTGCTCGCGCACACCGAGCCCGGCAAGGGCGGCGAGATCCAGCTCACCGATGCCCTCCGTGAACTCGCGGCCGATCCGGACGGGCCCGGCGTGTACGGCGTCGTCTTCGGCGGGCGCCGCTACGACACCGGCGACCGGGTCGACTACATCAAGGCGATCCTGCAGCTCGCCTGCGACCGCGACGACCTCGGGCCCGAGCTGCGTCCGTGGATCAAGCAGTTCGCCGCGGGCCTGGATTCCGTGACCGATTCTCCGGCGCAGCCTGTGGTGGAGACGGCCTCCGACCGGTAGTCTGGTGACCGACAACAAAGCAACAGCGGGCCTCGACTGCAACGCCTGTCCCCCCAACCCCCGGTAGTGTCCCCACACGACCGGTTGGCGGTCGCCGACCCCCCGCGTGCGGCCGCCGCGACCGAGGAGTCGGAGTATCCCTTCGGCTCCTCGGTCGCCCTTTTTTCACGGGACGTTGTGAACCATTCCGTCCGCGTCCTCTCGGCCGGTTTGGCTGTGATGAGCGCGTAGCGTAGACTCTCCCTTTGGTGCTCGTGCTGCCTGCGGCCGACGCCACGAACGTGAGCCCTCCACTGGCGTGTTCACCTGTCCGTATCTCGCGTGCGCGCAGCGAACCACCCCGGAGCGGGATTCACGAACCTCTCCGTTCGAATCAAGAAAGCAGCACTACTGTGACGCGCACCTACACCCCCAAGGCCGGTGAAGTGACCCGCGAGTGGGTCGTCATCGACGCGACCGACGTCGTTCTCGGACGCCTCGCCTCGCACGCCGCCGCCATCCTCCGCGGCAAGCACAAGCCCACCTTCGCGAACCACATGGACACCGGTGACTTCGTCATCGTCGTCAACGCCGAGAAGGTCGCCCTCACGGGTCAGAAGCTCCAGAAGAAGATGGCCTACCGCCACTCGGGCTACCCGGGCGGGCTCACGGCCACCTCCTACGCCGAGCTCCTCGAGAAGAACCCGGTCCGCGCCGTCGAGAAGGCGATCCGCGGCATGCTCCCCAAGAACAGCCTGGGTCGCCAGCAGCTGTCGAAGCTGAAGGTCTACGTGGGCGCCGAGCACCCGCACGCGGCCCAGCAGCCCACCCCGTACACCTTCGGCCAGGTCGCTCAGTAAGCGCGCCGAGAGATATAAGGACAACTCATGGCGAAGATCGCTGACTCCATCGAAGAGAACACCCTCGGCAACGCGGAGAGCTACACCACCGAGAGCGCTCCGGTCGAGGCCGCTGCCGCGCCCCGTCCGGTGCTGTCGGTTCCCGGTGCCGCCGTCGGCCGCCGCAAGCAGGCCATCGCGCGCGTCCGCCTCATCCCGGGCTCCGGCACCATCACGGTGAACGGCCGCACGCTCGAGGACTACTTCCCCAACAAGCTGCACCAGCAGCTCATCAACGACCCGTTCACGGTGCTCGACCTGGCCGGCGGCTACGACGTCATCGCCCGCATCTCCGGCGGTGGCCCCTCGGGTCAGGCCGGTGCGCTGCGCCTCGGCATCGCCCGCGCGCTGAACGAGATCGACGCCGAGAACAACCGCCCGACCCTCAAGAAGGCCGGCTTCCTCTCGCGCGACGCCCGCGTCAAGGAGCGCAAGAAGGCCGGTCTCAAGAAGGCCCGCAAGGCTCCGCAGTACTCGAAGCGCTAAAGCTTCATGGCGCTGTTCGGGACGGACGGTGTGCGGGGCCTGGCCAATGGCCCCCTCACCGCCGACCTCGCGCTCACCCTGGCCCAGGCGACTGCCGTCGTCCTGGGCCAGGGCCGTATCGCCGAGGCGCGCAAGGCCGCGGGCAAGCGGCTCACCGCCGTCATCGCGCGCGATCCTCGCGTGTCGGGGCACTTCCTTTCGGCTGCGGTCGAAGCGGGTCTGGCGTCCTCCGGCGTCGACGTACTCGACGCGGGCACGCTGCCGACGCCCGCGGCGGCCTACCTCATCGGTGACATCGATGCCGACTTCGGCGTCATGATCTCGGCATCCCACAATCCTGCCCCCGACAACGGCATCAAGATCTTCGCCCGCGGCGGCGTCAAGCTCCCCGACGAGGTCGAGCGACGCATCGAAGAGGCGATGGCGGGGGAGAAGCTGCGTCCCACCGGCGGCGACGTCGGTCGGGTGGTCCGCTTCTCGGATGCCGAGGACCGCTACGCGATCCACCTGCTCGCGTCCCTGCCCCATCGCCTTGACGGGCTGCACGTCGTGCTCGACTGCGCGCACGGCGCGGCATCCGGCGTCTCCCCGGAGACCTTCCGCAACGCGGGAGCGAAGGTCACCGTCATCGGCGCCGACCCCGACGGCATCAACATCAACGACGGGTACGGATCGACGCACCTCGAGAAGCTGTCTGCGGAGGTCGTGCGCACCGGCGCCGACGTCGGGATCGCCCACGACGGCGACGCCGACCGGTGCCTGGCGGTGGATGCCGAGGGGCGCGTGATCGACGGCGACCAGATCATGGCGATTCTCGCTGTCGCGATGAAACGCGACGGCCGGCTCAAGAACGACACGCTCGTCGCGACCGTCATGAGCAACCTCGGGCTGCACCGCGCGATGGCCGCGCAGGGCATCGCCGTGGCGCAGACCGCGGTCGGCGACCGCTACGTGCTGGAGCGGATGAACGAGGGCGGCTATTCGCTCGGCGGCGAGCAGAGCGGTCACGTCATCATGAGCCGCTACGCCACGACCGGCGACGGGGTGCTGACAGGACTGCACCTGTGTGCCGAGATGGCGCGGACCGGGCGCTCGCTGGCGGAGCTCGCGTCGGTCATGACGGTCTTCCCGCAGGTGCTCATCAACGTGCGCGGCGTCGAGCGCTCCCGCGCGACCGACGCCGACGTCCTCGCCGGAGTTCAGGTCGCCGAAGCGGCTCTCGGGGACAGCGGGCGGGTACTGCTGCGCCCGTCGGGGACCGAGCCGATGGTGCGGGTCATGGTCGAGGCGGCGTCGCACGACGACGCGCAGCGCATCGCCGAGGAGCTCGCAGACATCGTCCGCGGCTGACGCGGACGGCGGTGCAGATTACGCGCCGGTAAAACGTTGCCGGCGCCGTAGCGTGTTGCTCGCGCGGCGTCCTAGCCTGAGCCTGCACTCACCACCCATCCCCGGCCCCCGACCCGACAGGATCAGGGCTCCACGGGTGTGACGACTGGGGTGCGCGGCCCCTCCGTCAGCGTCCCCCCGCATCCCCCTACGACGGAGGGGCTGCCCCCGCCCACGCGGGTGACGACCTCGCTCAGGCCGGTTCCTGCCAGCTCAGCGATTCGATGTATCGCAACAGCACGCCTTCGCGCAGCGCCCAGGGGCTCACCTCGAGCTCGTCGACCTCGAGTGCCGTCATCGCCGTGTGCAGCACGACGGCGGCGGCGACGATCTGGAAGGTGCGGTCGGCCGTGATGCCCGGCAACTCCTGGCGGGCGGATGCCGGGATGCGCGCCAACCGCGGAATCCATGAACCGAGCGCACCGCGCGGCAGCAGCATGCGCTCACTCCCGCTCCACCCGGGCGCGGGGTAGCCCGCGAGCTTCGCCAGCGACCGGATCGCCTTCGACGAGCCCACGACGTGGTTCGGCCGGGGCTGACCGGCCATGCCTGCGGCCACGGGCGCGAGCACGCCGCGCGCGTGCTCGCGCAGCACCTCCACGGCCTCCTCGCCGGGCGGGTCGTGGGGGAGGAACTCCACGGTGGTCCGTCCCGCGCCGAGCGGCACCGACGCGGCGACGTCGGGGAGCTCGTCCGCGCCGGCGGCGATCTCCAGCGATCCCCCGCCGATGTCGAACAGCAGGATCTGCCCCGCCGACCACCCGAACCAGCGGCGCACCGCGAGGAACGTGAACCGCGCCTCCGACTCGCCGCCGAGCACCTGCAGCTCCTGGCCGAGCGCGGCCTCGATGCGCGCGATCACCTCGGCGCCGTTCGCGGCCTCGCGCACCGCGCTGGTCGCGGTCGCCAGCAGCTCCACGACGTTCTCCGCCTGGGCGACGGCACGGGCCTGGGCGACGGCATCCACGAGCGCCTGAACGCCCGCCTCGCTGATCGCGCCGTCGGGTCCGAGATAGCGCATGAGGCGCAGCACCGTGCGCTGGCTCGTCGTGGCCTGGGGACGTCCGCCGGGATGGACATCGGCGACGAGCAGGTGGACGGTGTTCGAGCCGATATCGAGGACTCCGAGACGCATGGGTTCAGAGTATCCACAGATAGAGTGGGCCCGATGTCCACCGAAGACGAGACGGCTATCGACTCGCTGTACCGCGAGATCGGGCGCGCAGACTGGGCACGCTTGGCTGCCGGCATTCCCGCCCCGCTCACCGAGACCGAGGTCGTGCAGCTGCGCGGCATCGGCGACCTGCTCGACCTCGCCGAGGTGCGCGAGGTGTATCTGCCGCTGAGCCGGCTGTTGAGCACCTACGCCGAGAACACCAAGCGGCTCGGCGCCGAGACGGCCGCCTTCCTCGGCGAACCCGACTCGACGACACCGTTCGTGGTCGCCGTCGCCGGTTCGGTCGCGGTCGGGAAGTCCACCATTGCGCGGTTGCTGCGGGAACTGATGAGCCGGTGGCCGGGAACGCCGCGTGTGGAGCTCGTCACCACCGACGGCTTCCTCTACACGAACGCCGAGCTCGAGCGCCGCGGCCTGATGGACCGCAAGGGCTTTCCGGAGTCGTACGACCGTCGCGCCCTGGTCAGCTTCCTCACCGAGGTCAAATCCGGCGCCGCGGAGGTGCGTGCCCCGTTCTACTCCCACGTGCGCTATGACATCGTCCCCGATGCGCACGTCACCGTCCGCCGCCCCGACGTCGTCATCGTGGAGGGGCTCAACGTGCTCTCGCCGCCGCCGACGCCCCACGACGTCGCCGTCAGCGACCTCTTCGACTTCTCGATCTATGTGGATGCCGACGAAGCCGACATCGCCCAGTGGTACGTCGACCGGTTCCTGGCCCTGCGCCGCGGTGCGTTCAGCAACCCGAGCTCGTTCTTCAACGTGTTCGCCGACCTCTCCGACGAGGAGGCCGTCACGACGGCCCTCGGCTACTGGAACGAGATCAACCTGCCCAACCTCCGCGAGAACGTCGCGCCCACGCGCCACCGCGCCACCCTCGTGCTGAAGAAGGCGGCGGCGCACGCGGTGGAGTCGGTGCGCCTGCGCAAGCTCTGACGGCGACATCCGCCGAATTCACGGCGTTTGTGAGGGCTCCGCGCAAATGGGCGCACCTAGCATGGAGCCCATGTGTGGAATCGTCGGATACGTGGGCCCTCGCGACAGCCAGGCCATCCTTCTCGCCGGGCTCGCCCGCCTGGAATACCGCGGCTACGACTCCGCCGGCATCGCCGTCATCGACGGTGCGGGGGAGCTGGACATGCGCAAGCGCGCCGGCAAGCTGCAGGTGCTGCGCGACGACCTCACCGCCCACCCGATGCCCGACGGCACCACCGGCATCGGTCACACGCGCTGGGCCACGCACGGCGGTCCGACCGACGCGAACGCGCACCCGCACCTTGCCGACGACGACAAGCTCGCCGTCATCCACAACGGCATCATCGAGAACTTCTCCGAGCTGAAGGCCGAGCTGCTCAGCGAGGGCTACACGTTCCGCTCCGAGACCGACACCGAGGTCGCCGCGGTGCTCCTCGGCCGCGAGTATCAGGCCTCCGGCGACCTCGTCGGCGCGTTCCGCACCGTCGTCTCGCGCCTGGACGGCGCTTTCACGCTCCTCGCGATGCACCGCGACCAGCCTGGACTGGTCGTCGGCGCCCGCCGCAACTCGCCCCTCGTGATCGGTCTCGGCGAGGGCGAGAACTTCCTCGGATCCGACGTCGCCGCCTTCGTCGAGCACACGCGCAACGCGCTCGCGATCGGACAGGACGAGATTGTCGCGATCACGCCCGCCGGCGTCGAGGTGACCGACTTCTCCGGCGCGCCGGTCGAGGTCGAGCCGTTCGAGGTCGTGTGGGACGCCTCGGCGGCTGAGAAGGGCGGCTGGTCTTCGTTCATGGCCAAGGAGGTCTCCGAGGAGCCCGAGGCCGTCGCGAACACGGTTCGCGGGCGCCTGCACGACGGCACGGTGACCATTCCCGAGCTCGACGGCATGGATGAGCTGTTCACCGGCATCCGTCGCATCGTCGTGATCGCGTGCGGCACCGCCGCCTACGCCGGTCAGACCGGCAAGTACGCGCTCGAGCAGTGGACCCGCATCCCCGTCGACGTGGAGCTCGCGCACGAGTTCCGCTACCGCGACCCGGTCATCGGCGAGGACACGCTGGTCGTCTCGATCAGCCAGTCGGGCGAGACCATGGACACGCTGATGGCCGTCAAGTACGCCCGCGAGCAGGGCGCCAAGACGCTGTCGATCTGCAACACGCAGGGCGCGACCATTCCCCGCGAGTCGGATGCCGTGATCTACACGCACGCAGGGCCCGAGGTGGCCGTGGCCTCCACGAAGGCCTTCGTCGCCCAGATCACCGCGCTGTACCTGCTGGCCCTCCACGTCGCGCGCCTGCGCGGCACGATCTCCGTGGGCGAGCAGGCGACGCACGTGCGCGAGCTCGAGGCGGTCCCCGCCAAGATCCAGCGCGTGCTCGAGGAGGAGCAGACGCACATCGAGCAGTTCTCGCACTGGATGGCCGACACCCAGTCGGTGCTGTTCCTGGGCCGTCACGTCGGCTACCCGATCGCCCTGGAGGGTGCGCTCAAACTCAAGGAGATCAGCTACATCCATGCGGAGGGCTTCGCCGCCGGTGAGCTCAAGCACGGCCCTATCGCGCTGATCGAACCCGGTCAGCCGGTGTTCGTCATCGTGCCTTCTCCCCGCGAGTCGGCCGAGCTGCACAAGAAGGTCGTCTCCAACATCCAGGAGATCCGCGCCCGCGGCGCGCGCGTCATCGCCGTCGCCGAAGAGGGCGATGCCGCCGTGCTGCCATTCGCCGACGAGGTGCTGCGCATCCCGCTGGCCGGCCCGCTGTTCGAGCCGCTGCTCGCGGTCGTGCCCTTGCACATCTTCGCCATGGGCCTCGCGACCGCGAAGGGCCTGGACGTCGACCAGCCGCGCAACCTCGCGAAGTCCGTCACCGTCGAGTAATCGCCGCCGCAGTAGGCTGGCGGGGGCGGGCGTGCGGAGGGGGTGGATGCCGTGATCATCGGAATCGGCGTCGATCTCGTCGACATCCCGCGCTTCGAGCGTTCGCTGCAGCGCACGCCCCGGCTGATCGAGCGTCTCTTCGCGCCGGGGGAGCGCGGCCTGAGGCCGCACTCCTTGGCCGCCCGCTACGCCGCCAAGGAGGCGCTGATCAAGGCGCTCGGCGGCTCGGACGGTGTGCACTGGACAGACATCGAGGTGGCGAGCGAGCCGTCGGGCCGGCCCGTCTTCGCGCTGAGCGGCGAGACGGCGGCCACGGTCGCCGCGCGCGGCATCGGCGCCCTGCATCTGTCCCTCAGTCACGACGCGGGTTTGGCGACCGCGTACGTCATTGCCGAATCGCAGGAGAGCGCATGAGCAGACTTCCCGAGGGCGTGCTGCGCGAAGCCGTCATCGACACCGCGGCGATCACGGCGAACGTGCGGCACCTGCGACAGCTGACGGCATCCGAGGTCATCGCCGTCGTCAAGGCCGACGGCTACGGGCACGGCGCCGTGCGTTCGGCCCGCGCGGCGCTCGAGGGGGGCGTCCGCCGCATCGGCGTCTCCGACATCGACGAGGCGCTGGCCCTGCGCCGCGCGGGCATCGACGCCCCCATCGTCGCCTGGCTCCACGCGCCCGCCGCCCGCTTCGCCGAGGCCGCCTCCCGTGGCATCGAGCTCGGTGTCTCCCGCATCGATCAGCTGCAGGCCGCCGCCGCGGCGGCGTCGGCCGATCGCCCCGTGGGCGTGCACCTGAAGATCGAGACGGGCCTCGGCCGCAACGGGCTCGCCCCCGCCGACTACGCGGTCGCCTTCGCCGAGGCCGCCCGTCTGGAGCGCATCGGGCGCCTGCGGGTCGTGGGCATCTTCAGCCATCTGTCGAACACGTCCGCCGCCGATGACCGCGCGGCGATCGAGCGTTTCAGCGACGGGCTCGCCCTCGCGGCATCCCATGGCCTCGCCCCGCAGCTGCGGCACATCGCCGCTTCGCACGCGGCCATCGCCCTGCCCGAATCGCGCTTCGGGTGCGTCCGGCTCGGCATTGCGATCTACGGGCTGTCGCCGTTCGCCGACCGCACCTCCGCCGATCTGGGCCTGCGACCCGCGATGACGCTTCGCGCCGCCGTCGCCGCTGTCCGGCGCGTGCCCGCCGGCCAGGGCGTCTCCTACGGCTACGGCTACCGCACGACGCGGGCGACCACACTCGCCCTGATCCCCGCGGGCTACGCCGACGGTGTGCCGCGCGCGGCATCCGGGGGCGCCGCCGTCCGTATCGGCGGGGAGGTCTTCCCGGTCGCCGGTCGCATCGCGATGGACCAGTTCGTCGTCGACGTCGGTGATCACCCCGTCGCGGTGGGCGACGAAGCCGTCCTGTTCGGCGACCCGACGCTGGGGGCGCCGCCGGTGGAGGTGTGGGCGGATGCCGCGGGCACCATCAACTACGAGATCGTCACCCGCATCGGTGCGCGCGTGCCGCGGCGCGAGGGCGCGGCGTGAGCTCACCGATGCGCGCTGCGCCCGCGTCCCGCGGGAATCCGCGACCTGTCCGCGGCGTTGCAGCGGGCGGAGAGAAGACGAAACGGTGATCGCATGAGCGGATTGGATGAGTTCGTCGGGCAGCGCGAGATCGCCTCGCCCGCAGAGATGGAAGAACTGGGGCGGGCTTTCGGCCGCGCGCTGGGCGCCGGTGATCTGGTCGTGCTGACGGGGCCCCTCGGCGCGGGTAAGACGACGTTGACGCGCGGTATCGCCGCCGAGCTGGGGGTGCGCGGCCGCGTGCAGAGCCCGACCTTCGTCATCGCCCGCACCCACCCCTCGCTCGCCGATGGTCCCGCCCTCGTGCACGTCGACGCCTACCGGCTCGGCACCGACGGAGAGCTCGACGATCTCGACATCGATTTCGCCCATGCGGTCGTCGTCGCCGAGTGGGCGGCGCCGTTCGCGGATGCCGTCGCCGACCGCTGGTGGGAGGTCGAGATCGACCGGGGCTGGAGCGGCACCGGCGTCGACAACGCCTGCGGCACCGCCGGCCCCCACATGGCCGCGATGGAGGACGCCGCACCGCGGCGCGTGCGCATCACCCGGCACGGGTGAGCGCTCCGGCGGGCGCTGAGCGCGATTACCCTGGAAACGTGATCCTCGGCATCGACACCTCGCTCGGCACCGCCGTCGGCATCGTCGATCCCGACGGCGCGGTTCGCGCCGACCGCACCAGCGACAACCCGCTCGGTCACGCCGAAGTGATCGGCGACCTCCTGCGCGACGCGCTCGCCGACGCGGCCCGGGGCCCGGTCGGACAGACCGGGGTGGCAGAGCCGGTCAGCCTCACACACGTCGCGGCCGGGATGGGCCCGGGCCCCTTCACGGGGCTGCGGGTGGGTATCGCGGCCGCGCGCGCCTTCGCTCTCGCCCGGAACCTTCCCGTCGTCGCCGTGCCCAGTCACGACGCGGCGGCGCTCGCGATCCTCCTGGACGATGCGATCGCCGATCCCTACGCCGAGGCGCGCCGGTTCGCCGTCGTCACCGACGCCCGCCGGCGTGAGGTCGCGTATTCGGTGTACGAGGGCTTGGATGCCGACGGTCTTCCGATCCGCGCGACGGGACCGGCCCTGGCCCTACGCGCCGAGATCGACGCGGTGCTGTCCGCACACGAGGCGGACCGCGTCGAGGCGACGACGATCAGCGCGGCCATGCTCGCCGTCGTCGCGGCCCGCGCCGTCGCCGCGGGACGCGAACTCGCCGGTCCGGAGCCGTTGTACCTGCGTGCTCCCGACGTGACGCTGCCGAAGAGCGTCATCCGCCCGGGCGTCGAGGGGCGCGCATGACGCTGCGCGCCGCCACCGTCGACGACCTCGCCGACATCATGGACCTCGAACGCACGTCGTTTCCGACCGACGCGTGGAGCGAGCCCATGATGCGCGAGGAGCTTCTCTCGCCGCACGCGCACTACCTCGTCGACGTCGAGGCGGGTCGCCTGCTCGGATACGGCGGGGTCCGCGCCGTCGCCCGCGCCGCAGACGCCGACATCCAGACGATCACGGTCGCCGCCTCCGCCCGGGGCCGGGGACGCGGGCGTACGCTGCTGCGGGCACTCCTCGAGGCGGCGCGGCAGCGCGGGGCGCGCGAAGTGTTCCTCGAGGTGCGTGCCGACAATCCGACCGCGTCCGCGCTGTACGTCTCGGAGGGATTCCTCGAGATCGCGCGTCGCCCCCGCTACTACCAGCCCGATGACGTGGATGCCGTCGTCATGAAGCTCGATCTCGTCGCCTGGGTCGCGGGCCACGGCGCGCAGACGCAGACCGGGGGAGTGTGCTCATGACCGCCAGCGAACCGCTCGTGCTCGGCATCGAGACCAGCTGCGACGAGACCGGCATCGGCATCGTCCGAGGCCGCACCCTCCTCAGCAACACCATCTCGAGCTCGATGGACGAGCACGCCCGCTTCGGCGGCGTCGTGCCCGAGGTCGCCGCCCGCGCGCACCTGGAGGCGCTGCAGCCGGCGATCGCCGCCGCCGTGGCCGAGGCCGGCATCGCCCTCACCGACGTGGATGCCGTCGCCGTCACGAGCGGGCCGGGGCTCGCCGGTGCGCTCATGGTCGGCATCGGCGCCGCCAAGGCCCTTGCGGTCGGTCTCGACAAGCCGCTGTACGCCGTCAACCATCTCGTCGGACACATCGCCGCCGACCTGCTCACCGGCGAGGACGTCGACTACCCGACGGTCGCGCTGCTGGTCAGCGGCGGACACACTTCGCTGCTTCTCGTGCGTGACCTCGTGAGCGACGTGGAGCTTCTCGGCGAGACCCTCGATGACGCCGCCGGAGAGGCCTTCGACAAGATCGCGCGCATCCTCGGGCTGCCCTACCCCGGCGGACCGGAGATCGACCGCGCCGCCGCGGGCGGCGACCCGTCGGCCATCCGCTTCCCGCGCGGGCTGTCCCGCGCGTCCGACATGGCGGCGCACCGCTACGATTTCTCCTTCTCCGGCCTGAAGACAGCCGTCGCTCGCTGGGTCGAGCAGGCCGACGCGTCGGGGCAGCAGGTCGCCGTGGCCGATGTCGCGGCATCCTTCCGCGAAGCGGTCGTCGATGTGCTCGTCACGAAGGCACTCGACGCCTGCGCGCACCACGGCGTGCCGCGACTGCTGCTCGGCGGCGGCGTCATCGCCAACCGGCGCCTGCGCGAGGTCGCGCTCGCGCGCGCGGCCGAGGCGGGGGTCGCCGTACGCATTCCGCCGCTGAGCCTGTGCACCGACAACGGAGCCATGATCGCCGCGCTCGCGTCCGAGCTCATCGCGAGCGGACGCCCGCCCTCGCGCCTCGCGTTCGGCGCGGATTCGACGTTGCCGGTGACGCAGATCCAGGTCGCCGGGGAGGCCGTGGGATGAGTGACGACCGCCCCGGCCCCGCGCCCGACGTGCCCGTCCCGCGCGTCGACACGCGGCTGGACGCACCGTCGACCGACGTCGCCCCCGCCGACAGTGCGGCGCTCCCCGGGGCGCACCGCGGCGGCTTCCAGCGCGAGTTCACCGAGCCGGTGCCGGTGGCGGCACCGGTGAATGTGGATGCCGCGGCCTCTGCGTCGTGGACGCCCGAGCCCGACGTGCGCTGGGCGCCGGCGCCGCCGGTGCTGCCCCGCAGCGCCCCGTGGGCCCTCACGTTCGCCGTCGTCGGGCTGATCGTGTCGCTCGTGGTCGGCTGGGGCTTTCTCATCGGCATCGTGGGAGCGGTCTTCGCCGTCGTCGCACTGCGCCGCCCATGGGAGAGCCGCGCTGTCGCGGTCTGGGCGCTGTGCCTGAGCCTGCTGTCGCTCGCCTACAGCGCAGGCTGGCTGTGGTGGGCGTCGACCCAGGGGCCGCTGTTCGGCTGAGCGGGCGCGCCGCGCCGACGCGATGCGCGTCAGCCGGTGACGCGCTCGGCGAGCAGGGCGATGCGCGAGGTTCCCGCGCGCGTGAGGATGAGCGTCGCGGTGCGCGGACCCTTCAGCTTCAGTTGGGTGCGGAATGTCGCGGGGTCGACATCGACGCCGCGCTTCTTGATCTCCAGCGTGCCGATCTCCCGCTCCCGGAGCGCCTGCCGGAGCGCCTTCAGATCGGTGGGCAGCTCCTCGAGGACGCGGAAGGACTGCACGAAGGGGCTCGTGATCTCGGTATCGGAGGTCAGATAGGCGATGCCGGGGGCGAGCATTCCGGCGTCGAGGCGGCGGGCCACCTCGCCGATCAGGCGTGCGCGGATGACGGCGCCCTCCGGCTCGTGGACGAAAGCGCCCAAGGGTCGGACCTCGGCATCCTCGGCGTCGGAGGGCGCCGTCAGTTCGGCCGCGCGGTCGGAGCGGACGACGAGCGCCGAGCGGCGGACACCGGCGCGGGCGAGCTTTCCGGTCCAGACGACGAGCTCGATGGTCGACCCGTCGACGCTGATCCACTGCGCCTCCGCAGCCTCCGGGATCCGCGCCCGGTCGAACGCCGGTCCGAGCTTGATGCCCGCGGGCATCCGCTCCGCGAGAGCGAAGACCCATTCCAGCGACGGCGACCAGTCGCCGGCGGCGACCCGCGCGGTCTCGGTGTGGCCGGCCGTACGTCGGGCCGGATCGAGCCACACCGCGTCGACGCCGTCGAGTGCGACGTCCTCGGCGCGGGCATGGCGCACCGTCGCGGTGTCGCCGAACGCGGCGAGGTTGTACGCGGCGAGCGCGGCGGTGGTCTCGTCGGCGTCGACGGCCAGCACGTCGACGCCGATCCCGGCGAAGGCGAGCGCATCGCCGCCGATGCCGCAGCCGAGGTCGGCGACGCGGTGCACGCCGGCGTCGCGGAACCGGCCCGCGTGGCGCGCGCCCACCGACAGGCGCGTGGCCTGTTCGAGGCCCGCGCGCGTGAACAGCATCCGGTCGGCGAACGCGCCGAACTTCGCCCGCGCGCGCGTCCGCAGCCGCGCCTGTCCGACGGCGGCGGAAACGAGTTCGGGTGACAGGCCCTGCGCCCGCAACCGCGACACGGTGCGCGCCACCTCATCGGAGGAGTCGATCGCGCCGAGCTCATCGACCAGCCGCAGCCCCTCGGAGGTGAGCAGGGCGGTGAGCTCGGCGCGTTCCATCCGGCCAGCCTATGCGGGGCGGGTCAGCACCCGCTCACCTTCGTCCAGCGCGACGCCGTCGTCTGCTGCAGGCTCGTGACCGTCGCATCGCCCTGCCCGAGGTAGAACTGGCACTCGCGTTGCACGAGTGCCAGCCGCGCTCTAGACTTCTGTTAGCACTCCACCCCTGTGGGTGCTAACGAGTCTTGAAGCATCACGCCCAGCAAGAAAGAGGTAGACCGTGTCGGTTTCCATCAAGCCGCTCGAGGACCGCATCGTCATCAAGCAGGTCGAGGCTGAGCAGGTCACGTCCAGTGGCCTCGTCATCCCTGACACCGCCAAGGAGAAGCCCCAGGAGGGCGAGGTCGTGGCCGTGGGCCCCGGCCGCATCGACGACAACGGCAACCGCGTGCCGCTCGACGTCGCCGTCGGCGACCGCGTCATCTACAGCAAGTACGGCGGCACCGAGGTGAAGTTCGGCGGCGACGAGTTCCTCGTCCTGTCGGCCCGTGACGTTCTGGCGGTCGTCGTCCGCTGACGATCGCATTCGACGATGGCCCCCGGGATATCCCGGGGGCCATCGTCGTTAACCGGATTGGCGGAACAGCGACCAGCAATGGCAGGATGCCGCGGCATCCGCCGGTCCGAACATGTCACGACCGTCGTAGGCTTTCTCTCATGACACCCGCCGAGACCGCACGTGAAGAGCGGCGCGGGGGGATCTACGCCTTCGCGGCGTACTTCCTCTGGGGCTTCATGCCCCTCTACTTCCTGCTGCTGGCGCCCATCGGGCCGTGGGAGATCGTCGTCTGGCGCATTCTCTTCTCCCTCGCGTTCTGCGCGGTCCTGCTCACCGTCACCCGCACGTGGGGCAAGCTCTTCGCGATCCTGCGCGATCGGCGGCTCGTGTTCTGGACGATCGTCGCGGGCCTGCTGATCTACGTGAACTGGCAGGTGTTCCTCATCGGCATCCTGACCGGTCACGTCATCGAGGGCAGCCTCGGCTACTTCATCAACCCGATCGTGACCGTGCTGCTGGGTGTGATCGTGCTGAAGGAGCGCCTCCGGCTGGCACAGTGGATCGCGATCGGCTTCGCGGGCCTGGCCGTGGTCGTCATCATCGTGGCCTACGGATCCTTCCCCTGGATCGCACTGACCCTGGCGGCGAGCTTCGGCACCTACGGTCTCGTGAAGAAGCAGATCGGTCCTCGGGTCGATGCCATCAGCGGACTCACTCTCGAATCGCTGTGGCTGACCCCCATCGCCCTGATCCAGCTCGTCGTGGTCGCCGCCACCACCGGCCTCGTCTTCGGCACCCAGGGCGTCGGGCACACCGTGCTGGTCACCCTCGCGGGCGTCGTCACCGCTGTTCCGCTGCTGCTGTTCGCCGCGGGGGCGCGCCGGGCGCCGCTCACCGTGATCGGCCTGCTGCAGTTCGTCGCCCCGATCCTGCAGTTCATCACCGGGGCGTGGATCCTGCACGAGCCGATGCCGCTCGAACGCTGGATCGGGTTCGCGCTCGTGTGGGTCGCGCTGGTCGTGCTGAGCGTCGATTCCGTGGTGTCGTCGCGGCGGTCCCGGAGCATCTCCGACGTCGCCGATCTGGTCTGAGACCCTCCCGGCGGTGCTCCCGCGCGCACGGCGAGGTTCATAACGATTGCGTCGCGGTGCTTTTCTTCGATGCGTGCGCGAAACATCCTGGTGACACAGCAGGTTTAGCGTTCAAGCCAGACCGCGGAGCCCGTGCGCCGCGCGATGTCATCGAAGAAAGGGAAGAACCCATGGTTCATCGCAACAAGGCGCTCATCGCCGCGTTTGCGCTCGCGGGCGCTGCGTCGCTCGCCCTCGCAGGGTGTTCGAGCTCGGGTGGGGGCGCCGCCACGACGGCTCCCACGGCAACCTCGACGGGGTCGGCGGACCCTGCCGCCGCCTGCAAGCCCGGCACGCCCTCGACCGGACCGTTCACGCTCGCGACGATCCTGCCGCAGACCGGCTCGCTGGCCTACCTCAACCCGCCCGCCGAGGCCGGCTACGGCCTGGCCGTCGAAGACATCGACGCCGCCGGCGGCGTGCTCGGTCAGCCCATCAAGGTCGCCCCGATCACCGACTCCGGCGCCTCGTCCGACCTGTCGGTCTCCACCGCCTCCGCCGCCCAGATCGCCTCCTCCGACGCGCAGGTCGTGCTCGGTGCCGAGTCCTCGAGCGTCAGCCTCAACTTCGTCGACACCATCGTCTCGAAGTGCAAGGTGCAGATCTCACCCGCCAACACCGCGACCGAGCTGTCGGGTTACTCCAGCTACTACTTCCGCACCGCTCCGCCGGACACGGTGCAGGGTTCGGCGCTGGGCAACCTCGTCATCGGTGACGGCGTCCAGAAGGTCGCTTTCATCGTCTTCAACGACGCCTACGGCACCGGCCTGCGCGATGTCGTCGAAGAGACCGTCACCAAGGCGGGAGGCGAAGTCGTCTACGGCGCCAAGGGCAAGGGTCAGGAGTTCGCTCCCGGTCAGAAGACGTTCTCGTCCGAGGTGTCGGCGGCTCTGGCCGCCAAGCCCGACGCGATCGTGATCCTCGCCTTCGACGAGACCAAGCAGATCGTCCCCGAGCTCAAGGCTCAGGGCTTCGACCTGTCGAAGACCTACCTCGTCGACGGCAACACGGCCGATTACAGCAAGGACTTCGAGGCGGGCACGCTCAACGGCGCCCAGGGCACCATTCCCGGCGCCCAGCCCGACCCCGAGTTCAAGCAGCGCCTCGTGGACTTCTACAAGAAGAGCGCGAACGCCGACCTGAAGGACTTCTCCTACGCTCCCGAGTCCTACGACGCCATCGTGCTCGCCGCACTGGCTGCCGAGAAGGGCAAGGGCACCGACGGTCCGACGATCCAGGCGAACCTCGCCGCGGTCTCGGGCACCACCAACGGTGAGAAGTGCTCCGACTACGCCTCGTGCCTCGCGCTCATCAAGAGCGGCAAGGACATCACGTACACGGGCAAGGCGGGCATCGGTCCCTTCAACTCCCAGAACGACCCGTCGAGCGCCTACATCGGCATCTATAAGTTCGACACCAACAACACTCCCGTCTTCCAGAAGTCCATCCAGGGCTCCGTGAACTGACACCCGCACGAAAGAAGGGGCGGATGCCGCGGCATCCGCCCCTTCTTTCGTGCCCTCGCGAGCCGCTTGAGCCCGCAACCTCACCCTCAACGGATGCGGATAGGGACAACGGATGCGGATGCCGCGCCGCCCCCGCATCCGCATCCGTTGCGCTCCTCCGCATCAGCTCTCGACCCAGGGGTCGGGCCGACGCGCGCTGCGCACTCACGCAGAAGGGCCTCGCCGTGGCGGCGAGGCCCTTCTTTCCCTCGAGCGGTCAGTCCGAGTGCGACGCCTCGACATCCGCGGCGAGCGTGCCGAGGTACAGCTCGATGACCTTCGGGTCCTTCGCGAGCTCGCGCCCCGCGCCCTCGTAGGCGTTGCGGCCCTGGTCGAGGACGTACGCGCGGTCGCAGATCTGCAGGCAGCGGCGGGCGTTCTGCTCCACCATGATGATGGTCACGCCGGTCTTGTTGATCTCCCGCGTACGGATGAAGGTCTCGTCCTGCCGAACGGGTGACAGGCCGGCGCTGGGCTCGTCCAGCAGCAGCACCTTCGGCTTCATCATGAGGGCGCGCGCCATGGCGACCGACTGGCGCTCGCCGCCGGAGAGCGAGCCGGCACGCTGCTTGCGACGCTCGCCCAGCACGGGGAACAGCTCCCAGATCTCGGCGACGCGGCTCTGGAACTCCTTGGGCCGCAGGAACATGCCCATCTGCATGTTCTCTTCGATCGTGAGGGACGGAAAGACGTTGTTCGTCTGCGGGACGAAGCCGATCCCGGCCTGCACCAGCTGGTTGGCCTTCTGGTTGGTGATGTCCTCGCCCTCCAGTGTGACGGCGCCGGAGCGGACGTTCACGAGCCCGAAGAGCGCCTTCAGCAGCGTCGACTTGCCGGCACCGTTGGGACCGATGATCCCGACGAGCTCACCGGGAAACGCCTCCAGCGTGCAGTCGTTGAGGATGTTGACGCCCGGCAGATACCCGGCGACGAGGCTGTCGGCTTTGACGACGGGCGTCGCCGTCTGCGCCTCGGGCGCCGCAGCGGCGGATGGCATGCTCATTTGTGGTCGTCCTCCTGCTCGGCCTCGGCTTCGACCTCGGCCTCGATCTGAGTGATGAGGCCCGTGTTCACGGCGGCATCGTCGCCGAGATCGGTGTCGTGATAGGCGCCCAGGTAGGCGTCGATCACGGCCGGGTTCTTCATGACGCGCTCCGGATCGCCCTCGGCGACCACCTCTCCCTGGGCCATGACGACGACCCAGTCGGAGATGTGGCGCACCATGTGCATGTCGTGCTCGACGAACAACACCGTCGTCCCGTCGTTGCGCAGCGCCTGGATGTGCTCGAGCAGGCTCTGCGTCAGCGCAGGGTTGACGCCGGCCATGGGCTCGTCGAGCATGATCATCTTCGGATCGCTCATGAGGGCCCGCGCCATCTCGAGGAGCTTCTTCTGCCCGCCCGAGAGGCTTCCGGCCATGTCGTCGCGCTTCATGTCGAGCTTGAAGCGCTGCAGCAGCTCCTCGGCCTTGGCGATGTTCGCCTTCTCGGCGCCGCCCCACAGCGGCTTGATGAGGCCGACCGCCAGGTTCTCGCCGGGGTTGTCCTTCGCGCCGATCAGCATGTTGTCCAGCACCGTCATGCGCGACAGCGCCTTCGTCAGCTGGAACGTGCGCACCATGCCGGCGCGGGCCACCTTGGATGCCGCGGTGTTGCCGAGCGTGCGCCCGTCGAACGACCACTTGGCAGCCTCGGCCGGTGAAGGCCCCCCGAAGAGCTTCTTCGCCGACGACGGCTTGTCGAAGCCGGTGATGAGGTTGAAGAACGTGGTCTTGCCGGCGCCGTTCGGGCCGATCAGCGCCGTGATCGCGCCGCGCTGCACCTCGAGGTGATCGACGTCGACGGCCGTCATCCCGCCGAAGCGTCGGACGATGTTGTCGACCACGAGGATGGGATCGGGCTTGGCCGAGCCGGGCGTCTCCGCGACGTTCAGCAGCGTGGAGCGGATGGCCTGTGTGATCGCGCCGGGCTCCTGCGAGACCGTAACGGCGCGGTCGGCGGTCTGGTCAGGCATTGAAGCTCAACTCCTTCTTATTGCCGAGGATGCCCTGTGGTCGGAAGATCACCAGCAGCATGAGAGCGATGCCGATCAGCACCCACGACAGCCACTGCGTCTGCTGCGTGTTGAGGATCGACGCCGGGATGTACTCGCCGGCGATCTGCACGATCGCGATGCGCACGACGAAGAAGATGATCGATCCCAGCAGCGGGCCGAAGATCGTGGCGGCGCCGCCCAGCAGCATGATCGTCCACAGGTTGAACGTGAGCGGGCGGCCGAAGCCGTCGGGCTGCACGGAGGCCGGCAGCACCACCAGGATGCCGGCGATGCCGCCGAGCACACCGCCGATGATGAGCGCCTGCATCTTGTAGGAGTACGAGCTCTTGCCGAGGCTGCGCACGGCGTCCTCGTCCTCGCGGATGCCCTTGAGCACGCGACCCCACGGGCTGCGCATGGCCAGCCAGGTGAACAGCAGGGCGATGGCGACGAGGGCCCAGGCGACCAGGCGCGTCCACCAGTCGTTGCCCGACCCCGGGTCGGTGTTGGGGTAGGAGAACCACAGGATCTGGGTGGTGCCCGGCGGCAGGATCGACAGGCTCGTGAACGCTCCGCGGTATTCGGGTCCGACGAGGCCCGTCGATCCGCCGGTCACGCCGGCGAGGGCGGACAGGCGTCCGACCATGCGCACGATCTCGGCCGCACAGATCGTGACGATTGCGAGGTAGTCGCCGCGCAGACGCAGGGTCGGGATGCCGAGCACGAACGCGAACACGACGCAGGCCACGATCGCGACGAGAACGCCGAGCCAGAAGCCGCCACCGTTGATGACGGTGATCGCGAACCCGTAGGCGCCGAGGAGCATGAAGCCCGCCTGCCCCATGTTCATGAGCCCCGTGTACCCGAAGTGGATGTTGAGGCCGATCGCCGCGATGACGTACGCGGCGGTGATCGGCGCGATCGCGGTCTCGGTGAGCTGCTGCAACAGCGTGATCCAGAAGTCCATGGCCCTCTCCTTAGCCGACTCGCTCGGCGCGGCCGAAGATGCCCTGCGGCCGGAACAGCAGGATGACGATGAGCAGTGCGAGCGCCGTGGCGTACTTCAGATCGCCCGGCAGCCAGATATTCGTGAGTTCGACGATGAGGCCGATGACCATTGCACCGGCGAAAGCGCCGAACGCGGTGCCGAGCCCGCCGAGGGTGACGGCTGCGAACAACAGCAGCAGCAGTTGGCCGCCGGTCTCCCAGCCGATGCCGTTGAGCACGAGACCGAGCAGCACGCCGGCCAAGCCCGCGAGGCCCGAGGCGAGGATCCACACGCCACGGATCACCTTGTCGACGTCGATGCCGGATGCCGAGGCCAGCGCCGGGTTGTCGGAGACCGCGCGGGTGGCGCGGCCGAAGCGCGTGTACATCAGGCCGAGCCCGACCGCCGCGATGGCGACGATCGCGATCCCCATCGCGACGTACGACTGGATGGTCAGGGTGACGCCGAAGATCGTCACCGTGGCCGGGTTCGACTTGTCGATGCGCACCGTTCCCGCGCCGATCCACAGCTGCACGACGTACTGCAGGGCGATCGACAGACCGATCGACACGATCATCATCTGGGTCAGACTCAGCCGGCGTCGGCGCAGCGGCTTCCACAGCCCGGCATCCTGCACCCATCCCAGCGCCGCCATGACGACGACGGCGAGGCCGCCACCGAGCCAGAGGTTGCCGGTGAGCGAGGTGAGGAACCAGGCGAGCACGCCGCCGATGGTGACGAGCTCGCCGTGGGCGAAGTTGCTGAGGCCCGTCGTGCCGAAGATGAGCGACAGCCCGAGCGAGGCGAGGGCCAGGAGCAGACCGAGACGGATGCCCTGCACCGCCTGCTGCCAGAACCGCGGCCAGTCGAACGCGCTCGCGCTGGCGGCGGCGCCGTCGGGGCTGTCGGAGAGCTTGAAGATCGCGGAGACGTCGGAGTGCAGCGTCACGCTGACCTCGCGGGAGTCGGCGCCGTCGAGGTACTGGCCTTGGGCGAGGGTCGCGGCATCCACCTTCACCGTGTAGGTGCCGTCCTTCGTCACGGCGAACACCCACCGCCCGGCGCTGTCGGTCGTCGTGGTCGGGCTGGCGCCGACGCCGGGACCCGAGATCGTCAGTCCCACGCCGACCGCCGGAGAACCGTCGCTCTGGCGGATCGTGCCCTGCACGCATGCGGTCGACGCGTCGGCCGAGCACGAGGGCGAGGCGGCCGCGGCGGGTTGCGCCGGCAGGAGCACCGCCAGCAGCGTGATCGCGGCGAACACAAGGGAGACGAGGAGGGCGACGCGTCGTCGCGGATGGACCTCGAGTCTCGCTGAGGACACGAGCATGGCACTCCACTCTGAAATCGACGGCGGCCATCCGGACGGTCGCTCGTTGGTGGGTCGAGGCTACGACCCGGATGTGTCGCGCGTGTTTCGCACAAGGACGTCGTCGCGTCGTCGTCGGAGCTTCGTCGGGGTGCGCATCGTCGCGTGAAGAAACGCTCCCTCAGATGCCGCCCCGCGTCAAGAGGCGAAACGTTCACGTGCACGTATCGAGATGTGACGTGCACGGCGGAACCGGATGAGCCGGGAGTATCGGCGGAATGCGCGCAGGCCGCCGCGACTTACAATCGGTACACCCGCCTTTCGCGCGCGCGAGACACACGCGAGCCGCGCGCGACGCACATGCCAGACACAGGAGAGCACGTGGAGCACAACGACCCGTTCGGTTTCGTCGGACTGACCTATGACGACGTGCTGCTGCTGCCCGGGCACACCGACGTCATCCCCTCCGAGGCCGACACGTCGTCGCGTGTCACCCGCCGCATCACGGTCGCCACCCCGCTGCTGTCGGCGGCGATGGACACCGTCAGCGAGGCGCGGATGGCCATCGCGATGGCCCGCGAGGGCGGACTCGGCATCCTGCACCGCAACCTCGCCATCGCCGAGCAGGCCGCCATGGTCGACCAGGTCAAGCGCAGCGAGTCGGGCATGATCACCGACCCGATCACGACGACCCCCGACGCGACGATCGAAGAGGTCGACACCTTGTGCGGCCAGTACCGCATCTCGGGGCTTCCCGTCGTGGACGAGGACGGTCGCCTCCTCGGCATCATCACCAACCGCGACATGCGCTTCGTCTCGGGCTTCGAGCGCCAGACGACCAAGGTGCGTGACGCCATGACGAGCGAGGGCCTCGTGACCGGGCGCGTCGGCATCGGCGCCAACGAGGTCATCGCCCTGTTCGCGCAGCACCGCGTCGAGAAGCTCCCGCTCATCGACGACGACGGCAAGCTCGCCGGTCTCATCACGATCAAGGACTTCGACAAGAGCGAGAAGTACCCCCTCGCCACGAAGGACGACCAGGGGCGTCTGCGCGTCGGCGCGGCGATCGGCTTCTTCGGCGACGCCTGGGAGCGCGCCGAGGCCCTGCGCGACGCGGGTGTCGACGTCATCGTCGTCGACACCGCCAACGGGCAGTCCCAGGGCGTCATCGACATGGTCCGTCGCCTGAAGGCCGACGAGTCGTTCGCGCACATCGACGTCATCGGCGGCAACGTCGCCACCCGCGAGGGTGCGCAGGCGCTCATCGACGCCGGGGTGGATGCCGTCAAGGTCGGCGTCGGCCCGGGCTCGATCTGCACGACGCGCATCGTCGCGGGCGTGGGCGTTCCTCAGGTGACCGCGATCTGGGAGGCTTACCAGGCCGCGCGCGAGGCCGGCATCCCCGTCATCGCCGACGGCGGCCTGCAGTACTCCGGCGACATCGCGAAGGCTCTCGTCGCCGGCGCCGACACCGTCATGCTGGGATCGCTCCTGGCCGGCACCGACGAGTCGCCGGGTGAGATCGTCTTCCAGGGCGGCAAGCAGTTCAAGCTGTACCGCGGCATGGGCTCGCTCGGGGCGATGCAGACGCGCGGCAAGAAGACGTCGTACTCGAAGGACCGCTACTTCCAGGCTGATATCCCGAGCGACGACAAGCTGATCCCCGAGGGCATCGAGGGTCAGGTCGCGTACCGCGGTCCCGTCTCGGCGGTGGCCTACCAGCTCGTCGGCGGCCTGCGCCAGTCGATGTTCTACGTCGGTGCGCGCACGATCGAGGAGCTCAAAGCTCGCGGCAAGTTCGTCCGCATCACGGCGGCCGGGCTCAAGGAGAGCCACCCCCACGACGTGCAGATCGTCGTCGAGGCCCCCAACTACAAGCGCTGAGCGCGGCCCGCCGCATCCGCGGCCGCCGCATCCGTGGTGTCACGAACTCCGCAGATTCGCACGAACTCCGCATCCATTCGCGTTATCGGGTGCGGAGTTCGTCACATTCTGCGGGGTTCGTGAACTCCTCCCCAACCGCCGTCGTGAGGCTTCTCGCAACAGATGGAGCCTGCGGCGCCCGGTCGGGCGCGGGAGCCGGTCAGGATGCCGGTATGCAGCTCGTGCCCATCTCGGACCGCCTCCGCGGCACGGCGGAGCACCGTCAGCAGCTGCGGGGTGAGGGGTACAGCGCCGAGCAGCTCCGCGCGGCGGTGCGGTCGGGAGCGGCAGAGCTCTTTCGCCGTGCGTGGTTCGTCGGTCGCGACGCGGCCAACGAGCTGCGCGAGGCCGCACGGTGGGGCGGGAGGATGACCTGCACCACGCTCGCGCGTCAGCGAGGGTGGTGGATGCCCGAGGGTATCGCGAACGAGCTGCACCTGCATTTCCCGCCGGGGTCGACGGGGCCCCGTGCCCCCTGGGACGGCGTCGCGCACTGGACGCAGCCGGTCGCGCCTCTCGGACGTTCGCTCGTGGCAACCGTCGAGGATGCGCTCGCACACATCGCCGTGTGCGTGCCGCCGGAGCAGGCGATCGTGCTCTGGGAGTCGGCCGCCGGCGTCGAGCGCCTGGCGCCGGAGGCGCTGCGCGCGATCCGCTGGCCGTCACGTGCGGCGACGGCGCTCGCCGCGGAGATCACGGGGCTGGCCGACTCCGGTCTCGAGGTGCTGGTGTGCCGTCCGTTGCGGCGGCTGCGGGTCCGCGTGCGCCAGCAGGTGTACCTCGCGGGCAGACCGGTCGACGTCCTGGTCGGCGAGTGGCTCGTCATCCAGATCGACGGCTGGGCGCATCACTCGTCGTCCACGCAGCGGTCGAAGGACATCTCCCACGACGTCGAGCTGCGTGTGCGCGGCTATACCGTGCTCCGCTTCTCCTACGCCCAGGTCGTGCACGACGCGGCCGCCGTCGAGCGCGCGATTCGCCGGGCGCTGGCCGCGGGCCTGCACGACATGCCCGCTCGGTAGCGGCGGCACCGGGATCGGCTCGGCTGCGGCATGCGCGGGGTCACGAACCCCGCAGATTCGCACGAACTCCGCATCCATTCGCGTTATCGGGTGCGGAGTTCGTCACATTCTGCGGGGTTCGTGAACCGGGCTCGCATCGGAGCCGGTCGGCCCGGTTCGCGCGGTCGGGGCGAGAACGGTTAGGCTGGTCGGCTCTGCGCCCGCACCGCGGCGAGGGCGGAAGGACCCGCTGTGGGCTACATCGACATCGCCGCCGTCTCTTTCGTGCTGCCGGACGGGCGCCCCCTGCTCGACGAGGTGACATTCCGGGTCGCCGACGGCAAGACGACGGCGCTCATCGGCCCCAACGGGGCCGGCAAGACCACACTCCTGCGTCTCATCCGCGGTGAGCTCGCCCCACAGTCGGGCGTCGTGACGATCGACGGCGGGCTCGGCGTCATGGACCAGTTCGTCGGTCACGGCACGGCTGACCAGTCCATCCACGACCTGCTCGTCTCGGTCGCCCCGGCGCGTGTGGGCGCGGCAGCGCGCGAGCTCGAGGATGCCGAGGCCGCCATCATCGACCGCGACGACCTCGACACGCAGATGCGGTACGCGAGCGCCCTGGCGGACTACGCCGAGGCGGGCGGCTACGAGTACGAGACCGTCTGGGACACCTGCACCATCGCCGCCCTCGGCATCCCCTTCGCCCGTGCCCGCTTCCGTGCGCTGACCAGCCTCTCGGGCGGCGAGCAGAAGCGTCTCGCGCTCGAAGCCCTGCTGCGCGGACCGGACGAGGTGCTGCTGCTCGACGAGCCCGACAACTACCTCGATGTGCCCGGCAAGCGCTGGCTCGAGGAGCGCCTGCGCGAGACGCCGAAGACCGTGCTGCTCGTCTCCCACGACCGCGAACTGCTGGCGCGTGCCGCCGACCGGATCGTGACGCTGGAACCGGGCGGAGCCGGCAGCAGCGCCTGGGTGCACGGCGGCGGCTTCGACGGCTACCACGCCGCGCGCGAAGACCGGATGGCCCGACTCGACGAGCTGCGCCGCCGCTGGGACGAGCAGCACCTCAAACTGCAGCGGTTCGTCGCCGACATGAAGGCGAAGGCAGCCGCCAGCGACGAGTTCGCCTCGCGGTACCGCGCCGCCCAGACGCGGCTGCGACGTTTCGAGGACGCCGGCCCGCCGGAGGAGCGTCCCCCCGCGCAGAACCTCGACCTGCGCCTGCGCGGCGCGCGCACCGGCAAGCGCGCCGTCGTCGCGGAACGCCTGGAGCTGACCGGCCTGATGAAGCCGTTCGATCTGGAGGTCTGGTTCGGTGATCGCATCGCCGTGCTGGGCTCGAACGGATCGGGCAAGTCGCACTTCCTGCGGCTGCTGGCCCGCGGCGGCACCGACCCCGACGCCCTCCTCGGGCACGTCACCGAGATCGGCGCCGCGCTCGAGCCGGTCGCCCACAGCGGGCGGGCCGTGCTCGGCGCCCGTGTGCGGCCCGGGTGGTTCGCCCAGACGCACCGCCACCCCGAGTACGCCGGACGTTCTCTGCTCGACATCCTCCATCGCGGCGACGACCGCAGAGCCGGGATGCCGAGGGATGCCGCAAGCTCCGCCCTCGACCGTTACGGCCTGGTCCGTCAGGCCGAGCAGAGCTTCGACAGCCTGTCGGGCGGGCAGCAGGCGCGCTTCCAGGTGCTGCTGCTGGAGCTGTCGGGTGCGACGCTGCTGCTGTTGGATGAGCCGACCGACAACCTCGACCTCGTCTCGGCGGAGGCCCTCGAAGAGGCGCTCGGACGGTTCGAGGGCACGGTGCTGGCGGTCACGCACGACCGCTGGTTCGCGCGCTCCTTCGACCGCTTCCTGGTCTTCGGCGCCGACGGCCGGGTCGTGGAGTCCGATGAGCCGGTCTGGGATGAGGCGCGGGTGGCGCGGGCGCGATAGCGCCGCACCCGAGCTCCGCACCCGCGCGGCCGGTCACCCGCGCGGCAGGCGGAACGGCTCCGCGGCGCGGGCGTCGGCATCGAGCACCAGATCGGCGAGGGTGGCGCCCACGCCCGGGGCGAACTTGAAGCCCTGCCCCGAGAACCCGGCGCCCACCACGAGCGGTCCGACCCGGTCGAGCACGAACGCCTCGGTCGGCGTCGTCGTGTAGGTGCAGGAGATCGGGACGGCCGTGTCGGCGTCGAGGCCGGGAAACCACTCCCGCACGTAGTCGCGCAGCTCGCGCTGGAGCACCGGGCGGTGCGGTCGCCGGTCGGGATCGATCTCGTCGCCGATGCCGTGGAAGCCGACCTTCACGCCCTCGCCCGGCGTCGGCATGCCGTAGACGTTCGCCGGCTGCGAGCCCGGAGCGACGAAGTGGTTGAACGACGGCCACGGGCCCGCGATGGTCGCCGTGAAATGCGCCGGGGTCTCCTCCGTCACCCGCAGCGGCGGCAGAGGGATGCCGAGGTCCGCGAGCAGTCCGGAGGTCCAGGCGCCGACGGTCACGACGACCGCGTCGGCGCGAAGCGTCTCGGCATCCGTCACCACGCTCGCCCCGTCGGCATCGGCAGCGACCGCACGCACACGCGTGTTCCACCGCACCTCGCCGCCCCCGCCGACGATGCGGCGCTCGAGCTCGCGCAGGGCCGCCGCCGCCCGGGCGACGCCGGCGTCGGGGGAGAACAGCACGGTGTCCTCGAAGCGCATCCCCGGCCAGCGCCGGCCGGCCGTGGCACCGTCGAGGATCTCCGCCGGGATGCCGCGGGCATGCAGCTCGCCCGCGATCGCCGACAGGTCGCGCGTCGTGGCGCTCCCGAGCGCGATGCCCGAGCCGTGCGAGACGAGGCCGTGCAACCGCAGCAGAGGGTCGCCCTCCACCTCGCCGAGTGCGTCCCAGCCTTCGCGCGCGCGGACGAGCAGATCGAGGTAGTGGGCGTCGCCGTACGCATTGTTGAAGTTGCGTGTCTCACCGTGCGAGGCGCCCTCGTGGTGCCCGCGGGCGAACCGCTCCAGCACGATCGGGCGCTCGCCGCGCCGCACGAGCTGCCACGCCGTCGCCAGCCCCATGACCCCGCCGCCCACGATGATGATGCGTTCCGACATGGCATCCCTTCTCCCGATGCACCCATCCTGCCGTGCGGGGGCCGCGGGGTGAGGGCGGGCACCGCGAGTAGGCTGAGGGGGTGACCATGGAGATCGAGCTCGGCCGCGCCAAGCGCGCCCGCCGTGCCTACGCGTTCGACGACATCGCGGTCGTGCCTTCGCGGCGCACCCGCAACCCCGAAGACGTGTCGACCGCCTGGTCGATCGACGCCTTCGGCTTCGAGATCCCGGTGCTGGGCGCCCCGATGGACTCCGTCATGAGCCCGCGCACCGCGGTCATGCTCGGTCAGCTCGGCGGCCTCGGTGTGCTCGACCTCGAGGGCGTGTGGACCCGCTACGACGACCCCGAGCCGCTGCTCGCCGAGATCGCGTCCTTGCCGGCATCCGAGGCGACGCGCCGTATGCAGGAGCTGTACGCCGAGCCGATCAAGCCCGAGCTGGTGCGCGACCGCCTCGCCGAGATCCGCGAGGCGGGCGTGACGGTCGCCGGATCGCTCACCCCACAGCGCACGCAGGAGCTGTACGAGACCGTCGTCGCCGCCGGCGTCGACCTCTTCGTCATCCGCGGGACCACGGTGTCGGCCGAGCACGTCTCCAGCGTCGATGCGCCCCTGAACCTCAAGAAGTTCATCTACGACCTCGACGTGCCCGTCATCGTCGGTGGCGCCTCCACCTACACCGCGGCGCTGCACCTCATGCGCACCGGAGCGGCCGGTGTGCTCGTCGGGTTCGGCGGGGGAGCGGCCTCGACCACTCGCGCGACCCTCGGCATCCATGCGCCGATGGCGACGGCCGTCGCCGATGTCGCCGGCGCGCGCCGCGACTACCTCGACGAGTCTGGCGGGCGCTACGTGCACGTCATCGCCGACGGCGGTGTCGGCACGTCCGGAGACATCGTCAAGGCGCTCGCGATGGGCGCGGATGCCGTCATGCTCGGCGTCGCGCTCGCGCGCGCGACCGACGCGCCCGGCCGCGGCTACCACTGGGGTCCCGAGGCGCACCACCCGAAGCTCCCGCGCGGCAAGCGCGTCGAGGTCGGACAGGTCGCCCCGCTGGAGGAGATCCTCTACGGCCCCGCTCCCGTCGCCGACGGCACCGCGAACCTCATCGGCGCGCTGAAGAAGTCGATGGCCACCACCGGATACTCCGACCTCAAGGAGTTCCAGCGCGTCGAGGTCGTCGTCGCGCCCTACATGGCAGGTCGATGACCGCGGAGCCGTTCCCGCCCACGCTGCGCGAAGTCATGCTGCGCCCCTGGTGGCTCGGCATGCTCGTGTTCGCCCTCGTCGTCGCGGCGATGTTCGCCTGGCTCGGCCAGTGGCAGCTGGGCCGCGCCATCGACACCTCGCCGCAGGCGCCCGGCGCCACCGAACAGGTGCGCCCGATCGACGACGTGACCGCCCCCGGCGCCTACCTGCCCGAGCCGCTCGTCGGCCAGCGTGTCGAGGTCTCCGGGTCCTTCGTCCCCGGCGATTTCCTCGTCGTCTCCTCGCGCTTCAACGACGCTCAGCAGGGGTACTGGGTCACCGGGCAGTTCCGCACCGACGCGGCGACCCCCACCTCCCTGGCGGTCGCGGTCGGCTGGAGCGCCGACCGGGCGGTCGCGGATGCCGCGGCATCCACCCTCAACGCCGACCCGGGCGGCGCGCTCACCCTCACAGGTCGGCTGATCGCCGACGAGGGGCCCGTCGCACCCCCACGCGGGGCCGCGGCCACCGAGATGACGCGGATGTCGCCGGCCGCGCTGCTGAGCTGGTGGCACGACACCGACGAGCTGGCGGTGTACCGTTCCTACCTCGTCGCCGACGCCGGCGAACCCCTCGTCGGCGGGCTCGTCGCGATCGACTCGCCCGCGCCGGCGGAGGGCTCCAGCGTCAACTGGCTGAACATCTTCTACGCCGTCGAGTGGGCCATCTTCGCGGGCTTCGCGTTCTACATGTGGTACCGGCTCGCACGCGACGCGTGGGAGAAGGAGGTCGAGGCGCTGGAGGAGGCGCAAGCCGCCAGAGCGGCCGCCCACGCCGACTAGACTTGACGGCATGCCTCAGCCCAAACTCGCCAGTTTTCCGGCGATCCGCGGGGCGCTCAGGTTCTACCAGATCGCCTCGGTGATCACGGGTGTGATGCTCCTGTCGCTGTGCGCCGAGATGATCGTGAAGTACGCATTCGGCTACGAGCTGTTCGCCGGCGGCTCCGGGGGCGCGCTGTGGCTCCACCCCGTCGCCCTCGACGGGGGCGCTGACCTCACCGGCGGAGCGATCAACCTCTCCACCGGCATCCTCATCGCGCACGGCTGGTTCTACGTCGTCTACCTCTTCGCGTGCTTCCGCGTCTGGAGCCTCATGCGCTGGGGTTTCGTGCGCTTCATCGTGCTCGCACTCGGCGGCATCGTGCCGCTGCTGTCGTTCTTCATGGAGGCGCGCGTCGCGCGCGAGGTGCGGGCCTACCTCGCCCAGCGTGAAGCCGACGAATCCTCCGCCCCGATCCCCGCCACGGAAGGCAGCCGGTGACCACCCAGACCGAGACCGCTCAGCGTCCCGTCCTCGTCGTCGACTTCGGAGCCCAGTACGCGCAGCTCATCGCGCGTCGGGTGCGCGAGGCGGGTGTGTACAGCGAGCTCGTGCCGCACACCGTCACCGCCGCCGAGGTCGAGGCCAAGAACCCCGTCGCGATCATCCTCTCCGGCGGTCCGTCGTCGGTCTACGAGCCCGGGGCGCCTTCCCTCGACCCCGACGTGCTGCAGCTCGGCGTGCCGACGCTCGGCATCTGCTACGGCTTCCAGGTGATGGCTCAGCAGCTCGGCGGCGAGGTCGCCAACACGGGCCTGCGCGAGTACGGAGCGACGGATGCCGTCATCGTGAACGACGGCGGCGTGCTCCTCGGCGGGCAGCCGGCCGAGCAGAACGTCTGGATGAGCCACGGCGACCAGGTTGCCACGGCACCGGCCGGTTTCGAGGTGCTCGCCTCGACGGCCGCGACACCGGTGGCGGCGTTCGGCAACGCCGAGAAGTGCTTCTACGGCGTGCAGTGGCACCCCGAGGTCAAGCACTCCGACTACGGCCAGGACGTCCTGACCAACTTCCTCCACAAGGCGGCGGGGCTCGCCGCCGACTGGAACAGCGGCAACGTCATCGCCGAACAGGTCGATCGCATCCGCGCGCAGGTCGGCTCCGGCCGCGTGCTGTCGGCGCTGTCGGGCGGGGTCGACTCGGCCGTATCGACGGCGCTCGTGCACAAGGCCGTCGGCGACCAGCTCGTCGCCGTGTTCGTCGACCATGGCCTGCTCCGCAAGGGCGAGCGCGAACAGGTCGAGAACGACTACGTCGCCTCCACGGGCGTGCGCCTGATCACCGTCGATGCGCGCGAGACGTTCCTGAACGCGCTCGCCGGTGTCAGCGACCCCGAGCAGAAGCGCAAGATCATCGGCCGCGAGTTCATCCGCGCCTTCGAGAAGGTGCAGGCCGACCTGGTCGCCGAAGCGGCCGCCGAGGGCGAGCCCATCCGCTTCCTCGTGCAGGGGACGCTGTACCCGGACGTGGTCGAGTCCGGCGGCGGAGCCGGCACCGCGAACATCAAGAGCCACCACAACGTCGGTGGCCTTCCGGAGGACCTGCAGTTCGAGCTCGTCGAGCCGCTGCGCACCCTCTTCAAGGACGAGGTGCGCGCCATCGGCCGGGAGCTCGGCCTTCCCGAGGCGATCGTCGGTCGCCAGCCCTTTCCGGGGCCCGGCCTCGGCATCCGCATCGTGGGTGAGGTCACCGCTGACCGTCTCGAGATCCTGCGTGACGCCGACGCCATCGCCCGTGAGGAGCTGACCAAGGCGGGCCTGGACGGCGAGATCTGGCAGTGCCCGGTCGTGCTCTTGGCCGACGTGCGCTCGGTGGGCGTGCAGGGCGACGGCCGCACCTACGGGCACCCGATCGTGTTGCGCCCCGTCTCCAGCGAAGACGCCATGACCGCCGACTGGACGCGCCTGCCCTACGACGTACTGTCCAAGATCAGCAACCGCATCACCAACGAGGTCCGCGAGGTCAACCGGGTCGTGCTCGACGTCACGTCGAAGCCCCCGGGGACCATCGAGTGGGAGTGATCTGACCGGATGCCGGGATCGCGGGGAGTGCCCCCGGTCCCGGCATCCGTCGTTGCGGGGTGCATCGCCGGCCCATGACGCCGGGGTGCGATGTTCCGTATTCAGTCTCGGCGGAGTTTCTGCGACACCGCTCCCGGGTGGTGGCGCGGCCGACACCGGGATGCCGCCGCGCGCAGACTGAGTACGGAACGGCCGGGGGCGGGGTCGGGAAGCCGGGCCCGTGCGGATGCCGAGGCATGCGAAAGGCCCGCCCGGCGGGAGCCGGACGGGCCTTCGTGCGCGGATGCGTCGCGCGCTAGTTGTTGCCGCGGAGGATCGCGATCATGCGAAGGATCTCGACGTAGAGCCAGACGACCGTGACCATGATGCCGAAGCCGCCGAGCCAGCCGAACTCGCGGGGAGCGCCGTTGCGGACGCCCTGCTGGATCTGGTCGAAGTCGAGCACCAGCGAGTAAGCGGCCATGATGACCACCAGCACGCCGATGATCAGGCCGAGCGGGATGCCGGCGATCTTGACGTTGCTGTAGAGGCCGAAGGCGCCGCCGGTTCCGGCTGCGCCGAACATCATGAGCACGACGTTCAGCAGGCCGAAGACCAGGTAGCCGATCATCGCGACCATGAAGATCTTCGTCGCGCGGGCGCTCGCGCGCACCTTGCCGCTCGCGAACAGCGCCAGCGTGACGCCCACGACCGACAGCGTGGCGAGGGTCGCCTGCATGACGATGCCGGGCCAGATGAACTCGAAGTACGCCGAGATGCCGCCGACGAACAGGCCCTCGAAGGCCGCGTAGCCGAAGATCAGCGCGGGGCGGATCTTCTTGCGCGACGTGAACGAGACGACCATCGCCAGCACGAAGCCGCCGAGCATGCCGATGATCCACGGCACGATCGTGATCTGCGAGGAACGTGCGACGTCGGTGGGCGAGAAGGCGCCGCCCAGCGTCCACACCCAGCCGATGACGGCCGTGACGAGGAGGATCGCGAACAGGCCCACCGTCTTGGCGACGGTGTCCTCGACGGTCATGCGGCCGGTCTGGTGCGACGCGGCGGCGGGGGCGGCGAAAGCGCCCTCGAGCTGGGCGTTCACCGCGGCATCCGTCACCTGGTGCGACGTCGCGGCGTAGCCGGTCGAGGCGCCGGGCTGCGGCGCGGCGGGCGGCGTGAGGCCGGGACGCTGCTCTTGGAAGGCGGGGTTGTTGAAGGCGAAGTTGCCGGAGGCCATGGTCTCTTTCCACTCCCTAGGGTGCACCGGTCGGGTGCACAGCGAGGTGCTGTGGATAACAGGCTATCGGACGGTCGTGCCGCATCGTCGGGCGCCGGCTGTGTCGCTGCTGTGAAGCCGCTCAGACGAACCTCGATCGGTAGCCTGGAGCCATGCCTCGTGCCCGCCCGTTGGTGATCGGTCACCGTGGTGCCCCCGGATACCGCCCCGAGCACACCCGCTCCTCCTACGAGCTGGCGCTGGCGATGGGAGTGGATGCCGTCGAACCGGATGTCGTCTTCACGAAGGACGCGGTGGCCGTCGTCCGGCATGAGAACGAGATCTCGGGGACGACCGACGTCGCCGACCGCCCCGAGTTCGCGCACCGCCGCACGACGAAGCCGGTCGACGGCGTGCCGCAGACGGGCTGGTTCACGGAGGACTTCACCTGGGCGGAGCTGTCGACGCTGCGCTGTCGCGAACGGCTGCCGCACCTGCGCCGCGGCAGCGCGGCCTTCGACGACACGGAGCCGCCGCTGCGCCTGCGCGACCTGCTCGATCTCGTCGCGGCGGCCTCACATCAGCAGGGGCGCGACATCGGCATCGTCCTGGAGATCAAGCACGCCACCTACTTC
This sequence comes from Microbacterium sp. 69-7, assembly GCF_001897985.1. Lineage (NCBI taxonomy): Bacteria > Bacillati > Actinomycetota > Actinomycetes > Micrococcales > Microbacteriaceae > Microbacterium > Microbacterium sp. 69-7. Next base: position 54,845 of record NZ_MKRU01000059.1, read on the forward strand.
GGGTCGCGGGGGTTCGATGTCGCGGCGCTCATCGCCGCGGAACTGCGCGCCGCGGGGTGGGCGGAGGGAGCGCGCTCGCTGTTCGTGGAGTCGTTCGAGCTCGCCGTGCTGCGCGAGCTGCGTGCCCGCGGCATCCGCGCGACATACGTCTACCTCGTCGAGGCCGACGGCGCGCCGTTCGATCTCGTCGCGGCCCACGGCGCGGCGGCAACGCCGTATCGCGACCAGGTCAGCGCCGACGGGCTGGCGCGGCTGGCGGACGAGGTGGACGGCATCAGCGTCGACAAGGCGATGCTGCTGGGTCCGGCGCTGCGGGGGGCCGAGCTGGTCGCCGACGCCCACGCGGAGGGGCTCGCGGTGTTCACGTGGACGTGTCGTCCCGAGAACGCGTTCCTGACGCCCGCCTTCCGCCGCGGAGGCGACGACGCTGCCTTCGGCGATTACGCCGCCGAGTGGGGCGTGATTCGGGATGCCGGCCTCGACGGCGTCTTCGTCGATCACGCCGACCTCGGGGTGGCGTTCTTCCGCTGACCAGCCCTCACCACGGCCGCTGAGTGTTCACCGTGCGCTTCGCAGCCCCGGCACAGCTCTCGCATAGGGTGAGGGCATGACCCTCCCCGGCATCGTCGTCACCGGAGTGCGCCGCTCGTTCGGACACGTGCATGCCGTGCGCGATGTCTCGTTGGAGGCGCGGGCGGGCGCCGTCACCGGCCTCGTCGGACCGAACGGCTCGGGCAAGACCACGCTCATGCTCATGCTGGCCTCGCTCCTCGCCCCCGACGCGGGCACCATCCGCATCGGCGGCGTCGACCCCCTCGCCGAGCCCGCCGCCGCCCGCGCGCTGCTCGGCTGGATGCCCGACGCCCTCGGCGCATGGCCGACCCTCACCGCCCGCGAGACGCTCGTCATGACCGGCCGCCTCTACGGCTTGGATGCCGAGGCCGCCCGGGCGGGCGCCGCACGGCTGCTCGACGAGGTGGGGCTCGGGACGCTGTCCGATGCGCCGGCACGCGTGCTGTCGCGGGGACAGAAGCAGCGCCTCGGTCTCGCGCGCGCCCTCGTGCACGATCCCCGCGTACTGCTGCTGGATGAGCCGGCCTCGGGCCTGGATCCGCAGGCGCGCATCGACCTGCGCGTGCTGCTGCGCCGCCTCGCCGCCGAGGGGCGCACGATCCTCATCTCCAGTCACATCCTCTCCGAGCTCGAGGAAGTCGTCGACGAGGCGGTGTTCCTCGTCGACGGCACCACGGTGAGCAGTGAGCGGGTCGCGGCGGCGGCGACACGCCTGCGGACGTGGCGCATCCGCCTCGCCGACCGTGATGCGACGGCGGCGGCGCTGCCGGTCGCCCAGACACTGGGCCTGGACGCCGCCCTCGTCCCGATCGATCGGCGCGACCTGCTGGTCTCGTTCGCGAGCGATGACGACGCGGCATCCGCTCTCGCCGCCCTCGTCGGGGCCGGCCTGCCGGTCGCGGAGTTCGCGGCGGCGACGGGACTTCTGGAACACACGTTCCTCGACCTCCGGGGAGAACGCTCATGAACGCCGCGCGTCTGTGGACGATCGCCCGCCTCGAGCTGCTCCAGCGGGTGCGCACCGTGTCGTGGTACGTGCTGCTCGGCGTCTTCGCGCTGCTGCTCGTCGGCGTGACCGCGCTGGCCTACCTCGCCTATGGCGGCTGGGGTCAGAGCGGCCCCGGGATCTATTCCGTCGTCGTCTGCGTCACCCTGCTGCTGGTGCTGCTCGTCTCGCCCACCCTCAGCGGCAACAGCATCAACGGCGACCGGGATGCCGCGACGCTCGCTCCCGTGCAGGTGACGCTCGTCACGACGGGGGAGATCCTCCTCGGCAAGTTCATCGCCGGCTGGATCACCGGATTGGCGTTCGCCGCGGTGGCGGCGCCGTTCCTGGTGATCGCCACCTTCGCGGGTGGCGTCGACCCGCTCACCGTGGTCGTCTCGCTCGTCGTGCTCGTGGTCGAGACCGGTGTCGTCGCCGCGATCGGCGTGGCGCTGTCGGGCCTGCTCGCGCGTCCGCTGTTCTCGGTCGCCACGACCTACCTCGTCGTCGCCGCGCTGACCGTCGGAACGCCGCTCGGGTTCGGGCTGATCGGCGCCGCGGTCGCCAGCGAAGGCACCTCGATCACCCGCTCCTACGAGACCGGTCCCGACGGAGCGCCGCTGTGTCAGGACGGTGTCCGCTTCTGCGGCGACACCCCCGACAGCTTCGTCTGCGGGGAGTGGCAGACCGGCACCTACCGGGTGCCGCGCTTCGACTACGTGTGGTGGCTGCTGTCGGCCAACCCCTTCGTGATCCTCGGCGACGCCACGCCCACACGGTTCACCGAGTACGGCTACCCCGACGACCTCTTCGGCTCGCTGAAGCTGTCGGTGCGGTCGGCGCAGCTGCCTCCGTCGCTCGAGCAGCGCTGGGACGACTGTGCGCCGGGAGTCCACCTCGACTCGACGCAGCCCACCCCGCGCGAGATCATCGACGAGACCGTCCCGAGCTGGTTCGTGGGCCTCGCCGTCCAGGTGCTGCTGGCGGGCCTGCTGCTGTGGGGTGCGTGGGCCCGCACCCGCACGCCGGCGCGCTCGCTGCCCCCGGGAACGCGCATCGCGTAGACCTTCGGATGAACTCGGATGAGGATCCTCTCATCCGTCTTTCGCCTCGTGCAGGGGATGCATAGCCTCCATACAGCCGCGTCCTACCCCGATGTGGCACACCCCCCTGCACGAAAGGCGGTCTTCCCTTGCAACGACCACGGCAACGACGCATCCTCGCCACGGCAGGTGCGATAGCACTGCTGCTCCCCTCCACGACCGCATTCGCCGCGACCGCCGACGACGCCGACCCGTCGTCGCGGTTCCTCGCCGCGGCATCCGCCGGAAAGATCTCGACGTCGTTCACGTCGGCGGCCATCGACGCCAACGGACTCGTGAGCGTCGTCGTCGAGATGACGGGCGATCCCGTCGCCGTCGTGGAAGCCGAGCAGGGCCGGGAGCTCAGCGACGGTGAGCGCGGCGACGTGAAGAACCGCCTCAAGGATGCGCAGGAGCCGGTGAGCTCGGCCATCGAGGACAAGGGCGGCTCGGTGCAGGCCGAGATGCAGTCGGCGTACAACGGCGTGCAGGCGAAGGTGCCGGCGGCCGAGCTCGACACGATCGCCGCGCTGCCGAACGTCGTCGCCATCCATCCCGTGCGCAAGTACACCGTCGACAACGCCGTCTCGGTTCCCTTCCTCGGCGTCCCGCAGGTGTGGGAGAGCACCGGTTACACGGGGCAGAACGTCAAGGTCGCCATCATCGACACCGGCATCGACTACACCCACGCGACGTTCGGCGGTCCCGGCACGGTGGCGGCTTTCGACGCGGCGAAGGCCGCCTCCGACCAGCCCGCCGATCCCTCCCTGTACGGCCCGGATGCTCCCCGCGTCAAGGGCGGCATCGACCTCGTCGGCGACGATTACAACGCCGACCCGAACAGCGCCTCCTACCAGCCGGTGCCCCACCCCGACGACAATCCGCTCGACTGCAACGGCCACGGCTCGCACGTCGCCGGCACCGCGGGCGGCTCGGGTGTGCTCGCCGACGGCACCACCTACCGCGGCCCGTACGACTCGACGACCCCCTCGAACCAGTTCCGCGTCGGACCGGGTGTCGCCCCGCAGGTCGACCTGTACGCCGTGCGGGTCTTCGGGTGCGAGGGTTCGACCGATGTGGTCGTGCCCGCCCTCGACTGGGCGGTCGATCACGGCATGGACGTCGTGAACATGTCACTCGGCTCGTCGTTCGGACGTGCCGACGACCCGGATGCCGTGGCGGCCGCCAACGCGGTCGGTGCCGGTGTCGTCGTGGTCGCCTCCTCCGGTAACGCGGGTCACAACCCGTACCTGACCGGCTCGCCGGGCACCGGTGACGGTGTGATCTCGGTATCGGCCGTCGACAGCGCCGAGGGTTTCCCGGGCGCGACGATCACGGTCGGCGGCACCCCCGTCGAGGCGATCAACGCCAACGGTGCCTCGCTCGACGGCATCGGCGATCTGACGGTCGTGCGCCTCACCGGCGACAACGCGCTCGGATGCTCGCCGGCGGCATTCACCGCCGCGGGAGTCGTCCCGGGTGGACAGCAGATCGCGGTCGTCGACCGCGGGTCGTGCGCCCGTGTCGCCAAGGCCATCTACGGCCAGCAGGCGGGAGCGGCGGCGGTGGTCATGGTGAACAACACCGATGACCTGCCCCCGTTCGAAGGCGTCGTGACGGCCAACGCCGACACCGGTGAGCCGTTCAACCTGACGATCCCGTTCCTCGGCGTGCGCTCCTCGAGCGGCCCCGCGTTCGTCGCCGGCGCCACGGCGAGCCTCGTGGCCACGCAGATCGCCAACCCCGGCTTCCGCGGCTACGCGTCGTTCAGCTCGTCGGGTCCGCGGTCCGGTGACAGTGCCATCAGCCCGGACGTGGCCGCCCCCGGCGTCTCGATCTCGTCGGCCGCGGTGGGCTCGGGCAACGGTGCGGCGATCCTGTCGGGCACCTCGATGGCCGCCCCGCACGTGGCGGGTGTGGCGGCGCTGTCCGCCGAAGCGCACCCGTCGTGGACGGCTCCGCAGATCGCGGCATCCGTGGTGTCCACCGCCGACCCCGACAAGGTCGCCGGCCAGAGCCTGACGCTCGGCGGCGTGGGTCTCGTCGATGCCGCTCAGGCAGTGGCGACGACGGTGACGGCGACGGGTGACGCGTTCCGGACGGAGAGCGGTTGGGCGCGCGAGTCGGCGCTCAGCTTCGGCTTCCAGGAGTCGCCGCTCGGCTTCGGTGGCGTGAAGACCGTGACGGTGCGCAACGACGGGCCGACCGCGGTGCGCTACGACGTCTCGACGACCCCGTCGGCGCAGTCGAAGAAGGCGCGCATCCTGCTCTCGAACCGCTCGATCACCGTCCCGGCGCATGGCTCGGCGAAGGTGCTGGTGATCGTCGCGGCCGCCGCGAAGGACGTGCCCAGCTCGGTCGGCGCCGACGACCAGTTCGCGTTCTCCGAGATCTCCGGTGACATCGTGCTCACGTCGTCCGACTCCACGCTGCGCGTGCCCTACCTGCTCGTGCCCCGCGCCGACAGCACGGTGCGCGCGACGATGAACGGCCCGTGGTTCAGCGGCAAGCAGAAGGTCGCCGACGGCACCAAGAAGCTGACGCTGCGCAACCTCGCCGGCGCCCTGCCGGCCGGTGCCGACGTGTACACGTGGGGCCTGTCCGACCCGCAGGACGCCAGCAAGACCTTGGCCGACACCGGGTACGACATCCGCGCGGTCGGGGTGCAGTCCTTCCCCGATGGCGACGACACGCTGATGGTGTTCGCGATGAACATGCACCACCGCTGGTCGAACGCGGCCGCGAACGAGTACGACATCGTGATCGACAGTGATCGCGACGGCACCCCCGACTGGATCGTCCTGTCGGCCGACTCGGGCGGGGTCCGCAACGGCGACACCAATGGTCTGTCCGAGGTGTTCATCGTCAACGCCAAGACGAAGGAGACGGCCGCCGCGGGCTTCCTCACGCAGGCGCCGACCGACAGCAGCACACTGCTGATGCCGGTGCGGGCGAGCGATCTGGGCATCACGGGGGCGTTCTCGTACACGGCCCAGACCTTCGCGTCCAACGACGCGTCGGACGCGGTGGACGGGTGGGCGACGTATGACCCGACCGCGCCGGCGATCACCAACGGTCAGTTCGTCACGGTGCCGCAGCGCGGTTCGGCGAGCGTCGAGGTCGGCTTCAACGCGAAGCAGATCGAGGCGCAGAAGCCGCTCGGCTCGATGGTGGTCGTGATGGACAACGCGTCCGGCGCCGATGAGGCGCTGCTGCTGCCGCTGAAGAAGTAGCCCCGGCGAGACGGAGGAGGGGGTGGATGCCGCGGCATCCACCCCCTCCTCCTGTGTTTGCGCTGTCGCGTCGTCGCGTGTGCTGTCGCGAGGTCAGGCGCAGAGCCTGGGCTCGGCGCCCTGACCGAACCGGTAGTCGTAAGTCTTGCCATCGACCGAGACGACCACGCGCATGCCGTCGATCTGCGCTTGCGTGTAGGACTGACCCGGAGACGGGCAGCCGAGCGAGCCGTCGTTGAACGTCACCGCTTCGGAGGACACGAGCGCGGGGGTGCCCGTCACGCCCCGCTTCGTGAGGTCGGCGACGAGGGCGTCCCAGCGACTCTGGGGTACGGCGATCGCGGGACCGGACGGACCGACCGGGCCGGGCGTCGTCGTCTGCAGCGGCGGGCGCGTCGACGGGGAGACGCCCGGCAGCTCCGCAGCGGGATCGGTGCCGCCGGAGCTGCACGAGGTGAGCGCGAGCGCCGCCAGGGCGATCACGGTCAGGATCGGGGTTCTGCGCATGGGGGCCTCCTCGCGCCGACGGATGCGGTGTGCCGGATGAAGTGAGGGTAGGCCCTGCGCCTGCGAATGCGCGGAGAGAACGGGGAAGTCCTGCGTCGACGCGACGGCGGGAGTCGAACCCGCAACGCACCCGGTTATGAGCCGGTGCCCGGGTCCGCCCGGATCGCCGCGATGCCCCGGTGAGGGGACGCCCCCACGCTAACCCGCCGCGACCGCCGGGAGTAGGTGTGTGACCTGTGGTTGCGATATGTGTCCGCGCGTGACACGGGCGATCGTCGGGGTCACAGCGTCCGATCGAACGCGCCCTGGCGCGTGGAGACGATCTCTTTGCCGAGGGGCACGAGAGAGATCGGGATCATCTTGAAGTCCGCGATCGCCATCGGGATGCCGATGATCGTGACGCACAGCGCGATGCCGCTGACCAGGTGCCCGAGCGCGAGCCACCACCCGGCGAGGATCACCCAGACGACGTTGCCGAGGAACGAGCCCACGCCCGCCGTCGGCTTCGGCACGATCGTGCGCCCGAACGGCCAGATGACGTAACCGGCGGTGCGGAACGAGGCGATCGCCCAGGGGATCGTGATGATCGGAATGCACAGCACCACACCGGCGACCACGTAGCCGACGAACAACCAGAATCCGGCGAAGATGATCCAGACGATGTTGAGGATCGTGCGCATGCGTCCATTCTCCCGGCCGCGCGGGGCTACGCGCGACGCCGGGTCGCCGCGGCATCCCGTCGGCGGTGTCAGAGCCGCGACCTAGACTTGACGGGTTATGAGCGACCCGATCAAGCCCGTCATCGTCGGCATGCCCACGGACGCCGCGCGCGGCTCGGGAGGCCGGGCCGACGAGGACCTTCTGGTCGGTCTCAACCCGCAGCAGCGAGAAGCGGTGACCTATCGCGGACAGGCGCTGCTGATCGTCGCCGGTGCGGGTTCGGGAAAGACGAGCGTGCTCACGCGCCGCATCGCATCGCTGCTGCGCGCACGCGAGGCGTGGCCGAGTCAGATCCTCGCGATCACCTTCACCAACAAGGCCGCCGGCGAGATGCGCGAACGCGTGCAGCAGCTCATCGGCGACACCGCGCAGGGCATGTGGATCTCGACGTTCCACTCGGCGTGCGTGCGCATCCTGCGCCGTGAGGCCGACCAGTTCGGCTTCACCAAGAGCTTCACGATCTACGACTCCGGCGACTCGCGCGCTCTCATCAAGCGACTCGTCAAGCAGTACGAGGCCGACGCGTTCGGGTTGACCCCGGCATCCGTCCAGGGGCGCATCTCGAAGCTGAAGAATGAGCTCGCGGATGCCGAGTCGTTCGCGCGCACGGCCAACATGAGCGACCCCGCCGAGCGCCTGTTCGCAGAGATCTTCGCCGACTATCAGCGTTCGCTTCAGCGCGCGAACGCGTTCGACTTCGACGACCTCATCGCGCAGACCGTCTATCTCTTCCGTGCGTTCCCGCACGTCGCCGACACCTACCGCCGACGCTTCCGCCACATCCTCGTCGACGAGTATCAGGACACCAACCACGCCCAGTACGCGCTGATCCATGAACTCACGCGGCCCATCGAAGACGTGGGCGCTCTGCTCGACGAGACCGACGGAGCGTCGCTGACCGTCGTCGGCGACTCCGACCAGTCGATCTACGCGTTCCGCGGCGCCGACATCCGCAACATCACCGAGTTCGAGCGCGACTACCCGGGTGCGAAGGTCGTGCTGCTCGAGCAGAACTACCGCTCGACCCAGAACATCCTGACGGCGGCCAACGCCGTCATCAGCAATAACTTCGACCGCAAGGACAAGAAGCTCTGGACCGACGTCGGCGCGGGAGACAAGATCGTCGGCTTCACCGGGTACTCGCAGCACGACGAAGCCCAGTTCGTCGCCGACGAGGTCGAGGCGCTCCACCGCGCCGGTCTGCCGTACGGCGAGATGGCCGTGTTCTACCGCACCAACTCGCAGTCCCGCGCGCTGGAGGAGATCTTCATCCGCGCCGCCGTGCCGTACAAGATCATGGGCGGCACGAAGTTCTACGAGCGCGCCGAGATCAAAGACGCGATGGCCTACCTCATCGCCGTCGCGAACCCCGCCGACGAGCTGAGCGTCCGCCGCATCCTGAACAAGCCCCGCCGCGGCATCGGCGACGTCACGGAGACCTCGATCGCCCATTACGCCGCCGACCAGGACATCACCTTCCGCGATGCGCTCGCCAACGCGTCGGCGCTGGGAGTCGGCCCCAAGATCCAGGCCGCGATCGCCCAGCTCGACGCCGTGCTCGCCGAGGCGACGGCCATCATGCTGCCCCCCTCGGGCGAGGCACCGCCGCCGACCTCGGTCGCCGAAGGCCTCACCCTGCTCCTCAACAAGAGCGGCTATCTCGACGCCCTGCGCATGTCGAAGGACCCGCAGGACGAGGCGCGCGTCGAGAACCTCGACGAGCTCGTGGCCGTCACCCGCGAGTTCGCCCGCAACAACCCCGACGGCACGATCCTCGACTTCCTCACCGAGGTGGCGTTGGTCTCGGATGCCGATGACCTCGCCGACGCCTCGGGCTCGGTATCGCTGATGACGATGCACACGGCGAAGGGTCTCGAATACGACGCGGTTTTCGTCACGGGCGTCGAGGAGGATCTCATTCCGCACCGGATCTCCGCGGGAGAGCCGGGCGGTCCGCAGGAGGAACGCCGCCTGTTCTACGTCGCGCTCACGCGCGCCCGCAAGCGCCTGCACCTCTCGCTCGCCATGACCCGCGCCCAGTTCGGTGAGGTGTCGGTCGCGATGCCGTCGCGGTTCCTGCAGGAGATCCCCCACGAGCTCATCGACTGGCGCCAGTCGCCCGGCGACATCAACTCGCGAGGTCAGGGAGGATCGCGTGCACTGAACGGGCGCAGGTCGGGCGGGTTCGGCGGTTCGGGTGGTTCGGGCGGCTCGCGTTACGGCGACGACCTCGTTCCGCTGCCGCGGCGGGAAAAGCCCGCGGGCGACCTCGCGAAGTTCGCCAACCGCATCCCCGCGAAGGTGCGCGACAACGGTGAGATGGAGCTGGTCCCTGGCGACCGCATCCGCCACGACGACTTCGGCGAGGGCCGCGTCGACATGGTCACGGGCGAAGGCGCCAAGCGCGTGGCCCACGTGCGTTTCGACCGCGCCGGGCAGAAGAAGCTGCTCATCAAGATCGCCCCGATCGAGAAGCTGTAGCCCGGCGGTTCGCGCTGTCGAATCCGGCACGCGCGATGCGTGTTTCGGTAGCGCGAGACGGAAGGGAGCGCGTGAGGCGGATGCCGCCCCGCCGCGGGCCGGTGGCGGTCACGGCTAGGCTCGGACCCATGGCACTCTTCTCGCGTCGCGACCGTTCCGACAAGGGCGACGGCGCCCCGGCATCCGAGGTCGAGTCCGTCGACACCGTCGCGGAGACGGACGAATCCGCCGAAGCGCCATCCGTCGCGGCCGAGGGGGTGCCGCAGGTCGGCATCTCGGTCTCCACCTTCGGCGCCGACCCGACGGCTCCGGCGCCCGCAGCGCCGACGCGCCCCGCGGCGACCGCGCCGGCTCCGCGCGAGATCGTGCCCGGTCTGGTCGACAACGCGCTGCTGCAAGGCGCCTTGGCGGGCCTGTCGGCGGAGCCGCAGAACACAGAGATCATGAACGTGATGCGCCAGGCGCTGCAGGGGCAGCTGTTCCTGCGGGCGCAGGGCGACGTTCAGGCGCTGATCGCTGCGGGCCAGCAGATCAACCTCGCGATCGCCTCCGTGGAGGGAAGGCGTTTCCTCCTCGCCTTCAGTGGCGGCGCCGCACTGCAGGCCAGCGTCGACTCCGAAGGCGGGGCGGCCACCTCGGTCATCGGGCAGCCCGCCATCGAGGTGCTGCGCAACGCGGTGGCCGGGGGATACGACGGCATCTACCTCGACCACGCCACCGCCGGCGCCCGCGTCATCCTGCCCAAGGAGCTCATCGCCCGCGCCGTCGAGGAGAGCGAGCCCACGTTCGAGATCAAGACGCTGCTGTCGGCGCCGCGCGATGAGAGCACGGCCGCACGCGTCGCCGACGCCCTCTCGCGCCTTCCCGTCTGGGTGGCTGGCAACAGCGACGCCGAGGGGCGCATGGGCCTCGCCGAGGCGCGCACCCCCGACGGTCAGCGCCGCATGGAGGTGTTCTCGCACCCGTTGGAGGTCGTGGCTCTCGGCCGTGGCGACAGCCCCCTGCCGGTGCAGCCCGAGCAGCTCGGCCGCGCCCTGGCATCCGAGCCGGGCCTCACCGGCGTCGTCGTCGACTCGGGCGGCCCCTGGATCGAGCTCGACCGCGACGCGCTGGCCGGTGTCATGGCGCTCGCCGGCTGACGCGCGGACTGATACTCGCGGACGGACACGCGCCGCAGGCCCCGCAGATTCGGATGAATGCAGCGGATTCGGATGCCGCGCGGCATCCGAATCCGCATCCGTTGCCGGCCACCGAATCTGTGGCGACCCGCGCGAGCGCGGGATCGCCCCCTGTCGCGACCGGCGCCCGGCCCGTAGGGTCGGGGCATGGCCTCGGAGCGCATCACCCTCGACGTCGCCGGGCGGGACGTCTCGCTGTCCAGCCCGCACCGCGTGATCTGGCCGGAGCTCGGCATCACGAAGCAGGAGCTCGCCGAGTACGTGATCGCCGCGGCCGAGCCGTTCCTGCGGGCCAACGGCCACCGCCCCGTCTCGCTCGAGCGCTTCCCCGACACCGTCGACGGCGAGCGCTTCTTCTCCAAGAACCCGCCACGCGGTGCCCCCGACTACGTCCACGAGGTGATGTGCACCTACAACAGCGGGCGCCGTCACCCTCAGGTGGTGCTCGACGAGGCCGCGGCCATCGTCTGGGCAGTGCAGATGAACACCGTCGTGTTCCACCCGTGGGCCTCGCTCGCCGCCGACACCGACAATCCCGTCGAACTGCGCATCGACCTCGACCCGCAGCCCGGCACCGATTTCGCGGATGCCGCCGCCGTCGCACCCGTGCTGCGCGAGGTGCTGCGCGAGGCCGGGCTCGAACCGTGGCTGAAGACCAGCGGCAATCGCGGCATCCATGTGTTCTGCCCCATCGAGCCGACGCACGAGTTCCTCGACGTCCGCCACGCCGTCATCGCGGCCGGGCGAGAGCTCGCGCGACGGCTGCCGGATGCCGTGACGGTCGACTGGTGGAAGGAGGAGCGCGGACGGCGCATCTTCGTCGACTTCAACCAGGCCAACCGCGACCGCACCATGGCCGGTGCCTACAGCCCGCGCGCCCTGCCGTCGGCGACCGTCGCGACGCCCATCACGTGGGCGGAGCTGGCCGACGGCGTCGACCCGGCTGCGTTCACCGTGCGCACGGTGCCGCGGCGACTCGCCGAGGTCGGCGACCCCTGGGAGGGTCTGCAGGAGAACCCCGGTCGTATCGATGTGCTGCTCGAGTGGTGGCAGCGCGACCGCGAGGCGCGTTTGGGTGAGCTGCCGTTCCCGCCCGAGTTCCCCAAGATGCCCGGCGAGCCGCCGCGCGTCCAACCCAGTCGCGCCAAGAAGGACTGAGCGGGTTCACCGCGCGGTCGCCTGACGGCATCCCCTCCGTCACCGGCGCCTCTGAGGCTCGGCACTCGTCGCCGGCCGGGTGACGGACAGGAGAGCATCGGCATGGGCACGAGGACCTTCGCACGCGTCGCCGCCGGTGTGTGCCTCACTGCCGCGACGGCTCTCGGCCCCGTCGGCGTCGCCGGAGCCGCCTCCGCGACCGCGCCCGACGACGGCTCCTCGGCCGGGCCGCAGGCAACCTCGCAGATGGTCATCCAGGTCGTCTTCCCGCCGCACGAGCGCGGACCCGCGAGTCCCCGTCCCCATCCCTCCGCCGTTCCGGGGCTCTCGAACGCACGCCCCGTCGATGGGAGTGCGCTCGACGGTCGGCTTGCTCCGACGGGAGACCAGCTCACCGGAGCGCTCGTGTTCACCGCCGCCGCTGCTGCCCTGCTCGGCGCGGGGGCCCTTCTTCGCCGCCGCGCCGCACGGCACTGAATCGCGTACGGCGCCCTCCCGCCTCCCACGCTGCGCCCACCCTGCGCCCACCCTGATCGCCGCCGCCGATGCCGGCTTCCTTCCGCCGACCCCCCTGGCCCCGGCGGCGACGATGACCCCGAGTCCGGGATCGTGGGTCGGGGCGCGCCCGACGGCGGGGCTGCGCGTGGTCCTGCTCACGATGGGCGACGAGGCGGCGACCGAGACGATGACCGACGCGGTGCGCATCTGGGCACGCGAGGTGGGTGCCGACCTGCGCGAGGTGAGGGCCGGGGCCGACCCCATTCCCTCGATCACCCAGGCCATCGACATGCACGCCGATGTCATCATGTCCACCGGCGACGGGCTCGTGGATCCCCTCGCGATCGTCACCGCGAGTCACCTCGACCAACCCTTCCTCGTCCTGGGCGGCGAACTGGCCGAGCCGACGCAGAATGTGCTCGCCGTCGACTGGGCCGGAGCCGGCTTCCGCGGCGAGGATCTCGGTCAGGCCACCCATCACGACCCGGCGAGCTTCACGCCCGAGCGCTGCCGCGACGCCGTGGCGGCAGGCGTTGCGGCGCTGCTCAGCGGACAGAACGGCGTCGTCGTCTGGATCCCCTGACGCCGCCGCGGGTCAGTCGGTGCGGGTGATCGCCTCGCGGCGATGCGGGCGGGCCCACCTCGCCGGGGTGTGCGGTCCGTCCCACACCTGAACGATCCCCCACGCGACCGCGGTGATCGGCACGGCGAGCACGGCACCGACGATGCCGCCCAGCACGGTGCCCGCGGTCAGAGCGATGAGGATCACGAAGGCGTGCAGTTGCATCGAGCGTCCCATCAGCACGGGCTGCAGCAGGTTGCCCTCCAGCTGGTTGACGAGCACGACCACGCCCACCACGAGCAGGGCCACGACCCACCCGTTGGCCACGAGGGCCACCAGTGCGGCGAGGATGCCGGCGAGGGTCGCGCCGACGATCGGGATGAACGCGAGCAGGAACACCAGCACCGCCAGCGGCAGGGCCAACGGCACCTGCAGGATCAGCAGCCCGATCAGGATGCCAACGGCATCGACCGCGGCGACGGTCGCCGTGCCGCGCACGTACGAACCGAGCACCGTCACGGTCTTGTCGCCGACCCGCAGCGCGCGCTGGTACGGCTCGCCGCGGAACGGCCGCAGCAGGAAGGCCCACATCTGCGGACCGTCCTTGAGGAAGAAGAACAGCATCACGACCATCAGCACGAGGCCGGTGATGAAGTTCGCCACGGCGCTGACGCCGGCGAGGGCGCCGCTGCCGAACTGCGCGCTCGTCACGAAATCGGTGAGGGCTGTCAGCCACCCGTCGATCTGGGCGTGATCGATCTGGAAGGGCAGGGTGCCCGCCCAGGCCATCAGATCGGTGAAACCGCCCTGCGCCTGCGTCGCCAGCTCGTCCCACTGGTCGCGCACGGCCCAGACGATCAGCCAGCCCACCGCGGTGAGCACGAGGGCGATCGCGAACAGGGTGATCAGCGTCGCCACGAAGGAGGGGATGCCGCGCCCGCGCAGCCAGGCCATGAGCGGCGCGAACGCCGAGGCCAGGATCAGCGCGATCACGAGCGGGATCGTCACGACGGTCAGCTGGCGGATGCCCCAGATGATCCCCGCGGCGAGGGCCACAACCACGATGATCTGCACCGCCCGGATCGCGAGGGCGCCGAAGGCATCCGCCCAGAGGCTCCACGGTCTGCCCACGGCGCGCACGTGGACGCCGTCCGTGCCGTGCTGGTCGATGCGGACGGTGCGGTCACGGAACAGTCCCATGCCTCGACCGTAGACGACCGGTCGCCTCCGATCCGGTCACCGGGCCGGAAGCGACCACTCCCGCTCGGTGAGCACCCGTGCCACGGTGAGGCCGATCGCGAGGGCCACGACGACGAACACCGCGGTCGTCGCATTCTGGATCGCCGCGACCGTGTCGCCGCCGATGACACCGGCGATCGAGCGGTAGGCGGCGGCCCCGGGCACCATGATCAGCACGGCCGGCACGGTCAGGGTCACGCGTGCGGCGCGCAGCCGATCACCGAAGAGGTAGGCGCCGAGTCCCACGGCCAGGGCGGCGGCAGCGGCGGCGACGGCGGGATTGACGTGGGCGTCGACGAGCGCCAAGCGCCCGACGTTCGCGACGGCGCCGAGACTCGATGCCGTCAGAGCGATCGCCCAGGGCGTGCCGAACAGCAGAGCGAAACCGAGTACCCCGACGAAGCCGGCGGCGAGTCGGACGAGCGACAGGAACGGCTCGGCGAACTCGGGGGCGGCGACCTGCGTGACGGTCGCGTCGAAGACGGTCGCGACTCCCCAGACGGCGGTGCCGGTGGCCAGCAGCACCAGGACGGCATAGGTGACCCGGGCGATGCCGGCGTTGAGATCCAGTCGGGCGAGGTCGAGGGCGCCGGTCACGAGCGGGAAGCCGGGAACGAGATAGAGCACGGCGCTGGTCAGTGCCGCGTCGTGCTGTCCGCCGGGAACGCCGAGGGCGACGAACACCTGCGCGGCGGCCAGGTACACCAGCAGGGCCGTCATCGCCGAGGCGAACACGAGCAGGAACTCGTTCGTGCGGAGGCGGTGGATGAGCATCCGCACCCACTGGCCCGCCGCCGCCGCGATCCCGACGGCGACGAACTCCTGCCACCCACCGTTGTTCAGCAGCGCGAAGGCCGCACACGCCAGCGCGGCCGCCAGCACGCGCGTCAGATCGGAGTAGCGCCGCGGCATCCGCTCGACTTCGCGCAGCTCGCCCTGCAGGTGAGCCGGCGTCGTGCCCGGCTGCAGACGCGCCGTCAGACGTTTCAGGGCCGTCATGCGGTCGGCGTCGACGGTCGGACGAGGAACTTCCGCCACGCGTGTGCGGAACATCTGACCGCGCCCGGCGGTGAGCACGATGTCGGTCATGCCGACGCGGCAGTGCACGTCGTCGATTCCCACCGCTTCCGCGGCCCGCACCATGCTGTCGCGCACCCGCGCGGAGGAGGCACCCGCCCCCAGCATGAGCGATCCCAGGCGCAGCACCGCGTCCGTGCGGGCGATGAACTGCACCGGCTCGAGGGCGAGCTCCTGCGTCACCGTGGGTTCCAAGGTCTCGGACGGCGCAGCGGACGGCTCGTCGGGCGGGGCGGGGACCATGGTCCGATCCTCGCACCGGCGCCGCCGCAGGGCGAGGATCACGAGCCGGAACAACGGATGCCGATATTCACGGTCGCCGACCGATCAGCGGTCCTTCGCGCGCCCGTAGGCTCGGGATCACGGAGGAGGGGAGAGCGCCCCTCACCATCCGCACCAACGGATCGCATGTCCGGCCGCCGGAACCCGGCGCCGATGCGGGCGTGGGCGGGAGAGCCGGATCCGGCCCGTGCGGTGCTGCGCGGGTCGGATCCGTGCGCCGCGGCTTCAGTCCAGGACGTCCGCCAGGTCGTATGCGCGCACCTGTTCCAGCTGGGCGAAGGTGCACGAGCGCGGGTCGCGGTCGGGCCGCCACCGCTCGAACTGCACCGTGTGGCGAAAGCGTGCGCCCTCGAGCTGGTCGTAGCGCACCTCGAGCACGCGCTCCGGCCGCAGCCGGACGAACGAGGTGTCCTTCGTCGCCGAGAAGCGCGAACGGTCGGTCTGTCCGGTCATGGCGGTGCCCTCGGCATCCGTGACGACGAGAGGCGCCAGCTCGTCGACGAGCTCACGTCTGCGCACATCGCTGAAGGCCGACGCTCCGCCGACGTTGCGGAGATCGCCGTTCTCGTCGTACAGCCCCAGCAGCAGCGAGCCGACACCGTGGCCGCTCTTGTGCACGCGGTAGCCGAGCAGCACGACGTCGGCCGTGCGGGCGTGTTTGATCTTGAACATCGTCCGCTTTCCGGGCGCGTAGGGCAGGGCGAGCGGTTTGGCGATCACCCCGTCCAGCCCGGCGCCTTCGAAGCGGGCGAGCCACTGCGTCGCCAGGTCGTGGTCACCCGTCGTGCGCGTCACGTGCACCGGGGCGGGGACCGTCCGCAGGAGGTCTTCGAGTTCTGCGCGGCGCGTCGAGAACGGCTCCTGCTGGAGATCGCGCTCGCCGCGGGCGAGGAGGTCGAAGGCGATGAACATCGCGGGCGTCTCCCTGCTCAGCAGGGCGATGCGTGAGGCGGCGGGGTGGATGCGCTGTGACAGCGCCTCCCATGACAGCCGCCGACGCCCGTCGGATCCGTCGAGCGCCACCACGATCTCCCCGTCGAGCAGGCACGGCTCGGGCAGCAGGGCGGTGCACGCGGCGACGAGTTCGGGGAAGTAGCGGGTGAGCGGCTTTGCCCCGCGCGAGCCGATCTCGACGTCGGTGCCGTCCCACGACAGCAGGGCGCGAAATCCGTCCCATTTCGGCTCGAACGCGAGGCCCCCGGGGGTGCGGGCGGGGTCGGGAACGGCGCTGACGGCCTTCGCCAGCATCGGTGCGGGGATGTCGTACGGCATGGCTCTCATCATGACGGCGGGGGCACGCGGGCGACAGGGGGCATCCGACGACTCGCGATGAGACTGAGTATCACTTATGATGGTCCGCAGTCTCATTCGCATTCTTCATCGGGATCGATCACCGAGACGCCGCGAGCATCCGAGGAGTTCCCATGGCCGCTGAGTACCAGGCCCCCACCGCCGACTACGCCTTCCTGTTCGGCGAGGCGTTCGGTCTCGACATCGTCGCCCGCGCGACCGGCGGCGAGCTCACCGCCGCCGACGGCGCGGATGTGATCGCCGGAGCCGGTGAGTTCGCGGCGTCCGTCCTCGCGCCGCTGCAGAGCATCGGCGATCGCGAGGGCGCTCGTCTCGTCGACGGCCAGGTGCGTTTGCCCGCCGGCTTCGCCGAGGCCTACGCCGCGTTCGTGGAGGCGGGGTGGATCAGCGCGGAGGCGCCGACCTCCGCGGGCGGCGACGGGCTTCCCGGGGCGATCCGAGCGGGCCTCGGCGAGATCTGGAACGCCTCGAACGCCGCGTTCGCGCTGTGCTGGCTGCTCACCGCCGGACAGATCCATGCGCTGGATGCCGCGGCATCCGATCAGATCCGCGAGACGTACCTGACGAAGCTGGTCTCGGGCCAGTGGACGGGCACGATGAACCTCACCGAGCCGGCGGCGGGCACCGACCTCGGCGCCATCCGCACGATCGCCACACCCCGCGGGGACGGCACGTACGCGATCCGCGGGCAGAAGATCTTCATCACCTGGGGCGATCACGACGTCGCCGAGAACATCGTTCACCTCGTTCTCGCACGCACGCCCGGCGCCCCCGATGGGGCCAAGGGGCTGTCACTGTTCGTCGCGCCCAAGTACCTCGTCAACACGGACGGCTCGCTCGGCGATCGCAATGCCGTCACGACCGTCGCCGTCGAGCACAAGCTCGGCATCCACGGCAGCCCCACCTGCGTGCTCTCCTACGAGGACGCCACCGGGTACCTCGTCGGCGAGGTCGGCGGGGGACTGGCCGGCATGTTCGTGATGATGAATTCCGCCCGCATCGCGATGGGGTTCCAGGCGACCGGCATCGCCGACCGCGCGCTGCAGCAGGCCACGGCCTATGCCGCTGATCGGGTACAGGGACGCGTCCTCGGCCGCGAGGGCACCGCGCCGATCGCGGAGCACCCCGACGTGCGCCGGCTGCTGCTGTCGATGCGCAGCGAAGTCTTCGCGATGCGCGCTCTGGGCGTCTACGTCGCCGACCTGTTCGACCGGGCGGAGCAGACCGACGATGCCGCCGTGCTCGCGATGGCCGAGTTCTTCGTGCCGATTCTGAAGGGCTGGTCGACGGAGGATGCCGTGGCGCTGACGAGCGACGCCATCCAGGTGCACGGGGGCATGGGCTTCATCGAGGAGACCGGTGCGGCTCAGCACTACCGCGACGCCCGCATCATGCCGATCTACGAAGGCACCACCGCGATCCAGTCCAACGACCTCATCGGACGCAAGGTCATCCGAAACCAGGGGGCGACCGCCGAGGCGCTCTTCGCCGACATCACCGGCACCGTCGCGGCACTGCGCGCGGCGGGCGGCGACGTCGCGGCGCGCACGGCCGCACGCCTCGAGCGGGCCGTGGATGCCGCGCGTCGCGCAACCGCCGATCTCATCGGCTTCGCCGACGCGCCGCGGGATGCGCACGCCGTCAGCGTGCCTTATCTGATGCTCCTCGGCGTCCTTGCCGGCGGTTGGATGCACGCGCTGGCGGTCGTCGCGGTCGCGGCCCACGCCGCCCCGGAGGAGGCCGACGCGCAGCGGCTGACCGCGGCGGACTTCTACGGCGCGCACCACCTGCCGCGCGTGCACGCGCTCGCCGAGACCGTCGCCTCGGGGGAGACGGTCTGAGGGCGGACCGCCGCCCTGCCGGGCCGCCGCCGCCCTCGGCATCCCGCGCCGCAACTGCAAGGCCCGTCGGGCGACACGCCGCGCGGGATGCCGTGATCCCGGCGTGCCGTCCGCGAACCCTTGCAGTTCGGTCGGGCAGCGCGCGCTCAGAGCTCGTCGCGCAGGCGCCGCACGACCTCGGCCATCGGCATCCGACGGGGGAAGGTCGCCACGACGACGTCGTCGTTCTGCGCCTGCTCGCCGTCCGGGTGCACGCCGAAGCGGTGCATGAGCTCGTCGTAGGCGTCGGTCAGCACCGACTCGGGGATGTCCTCGGTGCCGCGCAGCAGGCGGCGCAGGACGTGGTTGTGCACCGCGGTCACGGCGGCAGAGAACGCCACGGCGTCGATCGGGTCGAGGCCCGGGAGCGCGGAGCGCAGGTAGTCGTCGAAGAGCCGCTCGTACTGGAAGACGGTCACGATCTCGCGGTCGCGCAGCGCCGGCACCTGGCGCACCACCGCGTAACGGCGGCGGGCGAGTTCGGGCTCGGCGGCGAAGTGGCGGAAGACGTCGACCGATGCCGCGCACGCCGCGGCCCACGGGTTCTGTCCGGCGCTTTCGCCGCCGGCCGTCAGCTTCTGACGCAGGTGCGCGAGGAGCACGTCGTGGTCGCTGAACACGACGTCGTCCTTGCCGCCGAACTGACGGAAGAAGGTCGACCGGGAGACTCCGGCGGCCTGCGCGATCTGCTCCACCGAGGTCGCTTCGAACCCGTGCGCGGCGAAGAGGTCCAGCGCAGCGGCGACGACGGCGTTGCGGGAGGAGGTGGGAGACGCTTCGGCCATGCCCGTGAGCCTAACGCGACCCGGACGCCCGTGCCGCTGCGCGGGGCGGGCGACGGTCGGACCGTTGCGGTGCGTCTACTAAGCTGGGGGATCGGTCGATCTCTCGATATCGAGATTGTTTGAGCACTTTTGTTCCGATACCGAGAACCCTTCGGCACGACACCCACTGACGCCCAGCGAAGGATTGCACGTGGATCTGTACGAGTACCAGGCACGAGACCTGTTCGAGAAGTACGAGGTGCCGGTGCTCCCCGGCATCATCGCCGACACTCCTGAGGAGGCGAAGGCGGCGGCCGAGAAGCTCGGCGGCGTCGTCGTCGTCAAAGCCCAGGTCAAGACCGGAGGCCGCGGCAAGGCCGGCGGCGTCAAGGTCGCCAAGACCCCCGATGACGCCTATGAGGCGGCGAAGGCCATCCTGGGCCTGGACATCAAGGGGCACGTCGTCAAGCGCGTCATGGTCGCCGCGGGCGCCCAGATCGAGAAGGAGTTCTACTTCTCGGTGCTGCTGGACCGCGCCAACCGCTCATACCTGAGCCTGTGCTCGGTCGAGGGCGGCATGGAGATCGAGCAGCTCGCCGTCGAGAAGCCCGAGGCCCTCGCCAAGGTCGAGGTCGACCCGCTGACCGGCATCGACGCCGCCAAGGCGCTCGAGATCGCCAAGGCCGGTGGCTTCGACGACGAACTGGCCCCCAAGGTCGCCGACGTCTTCGTCAAGCTCTACAACGTCTACACCGGTGAGGGCGCCACCCTCGTCGAGGTGAACCCCCTCATCCAGGATGCCGCGGGCAACATCATCGCCCTCGACGGCAAGGTGTCGCTCGACGACAACGCCACCGAGGTGCGCCACCCCGAGCACGAGGAGCTCGAGGACAAGGACGCCGCCGACCCGCTCGAGGCGAAGGCCAAGGCATCCGGCCTGAACTACGTCAAGCTCGACGGCCAGGTCGGCATCATCGGCAACGGCGCGGGTCTGGTCATGTCGACCCTCGACGTCGTCGCCTACGCCGGTGAGAACCATGGCGGCGTCAAGCCCGCCAACTTCCTCGACATCGGCGGCGGCGCTTCGGCGACCGTCATGGCCGCGGGGCTGGACGTCATCCTCGGCGACCCGCAGGTGAAGTCGGTGTTCGTCAACGTCTTCGGCGGCATCACGTCGTGCGTCGCCGTCGCGGAGGGCATCGTCAAGGCGCTCGAGATCCTCGGCGACGCCGCCACCAAGCCGCTCGTGGTCCGCCTCGATGGCAACCAGGTCGAAGAGGGCCGCGCCATCCTCGCCGCCGCCAACAACCCGCTCGTCACCCTCGCCGCCGGCATGGACGAGGGCGCCGACAAGGCCGCCGAGCTGGCGAACGCCTGAGCCGCGGCATCGGAACAAGGAACTAGGACTATGTCGATCTACCTCAACAAGGACTCCAAGGTCATCGTCCAGGGCATCACCGGCGGTGAGGGCACCAAGCACACCGCGCTGATGCTGAAGGCGGGCACCAACGTCGTCGGCGGTGTCAACGCGCGCAAGGCCGGCACCACCGTCTCGCACGTCGACAAGGACGGCAACCCCGTCGAGCTGCCCGTGTTCGCCTCGGTCGCCGAGGCCATCGCCGCCACCGGCGCCGATGTGTCGATCGCGTTCGTGCCCCCGGCGTTCACGAAGGACGCGATGGTCGAGGCCATCGACACCGAGATCCCGCTCCTCGTCGTCATCACCGAGGGCGTCCCCGTCGGCGACACGGCCGAGGCGTGGGCGTACGCGAAGAGCAAGGGCAACAAGACCCGCATCATCGGTCCGAACTGCCCCGGCATCATCACGCCCGGTGAGGCGCTCGTGGGCATCACTCCCGCGAACATCACCGGCAAGGGACCGATCGGCCTCGTGTCGAAGTCGGGCACCCTGACCTACCAGATGATGTTCGAGCTGCGCGACCTCGGCTTCTCGACGGCCATCGGCATCGGCGGCGACCCCATCATCGGGACGACGCACATCGACGCCCTCGCCGCGTTCGAGGCCGACCCCGAGACCAAGGCGATCGTGATGATCGGCGAGATCGGCGGCGACGCCGAGGAGCGTGCGGCCGAGTTCATCAAGGCGAACGTCACGAAGCCCGTCGTCGGCTACGTCGCGGGCTTCACGGCACCCGAGGGCAAGACGATGGGCCACGCCGGCGCGATCGTGTCCGGCTCGGCGGGCACCGCGCAGGCCAAGAAGGAGGCCCTCGAGGCTGCCGGTGTCAAGGTCGGCAAGACGCCGTCCGAGACGGCTGCCCTCATGCGGGAGATCATCGAGACGCTCTGACGTCCGACGCTCGCCGCGAGAGAGGGGGTGGATGCCGCGGCATCCACCCCCTCTCTCCATCTGCCCCCGTGCCGAGCCGCTACGAATCCGCCGAGCCGCCACGAACGGGCGTGGCGGCTCGCGCGGAACGTAGCGGCTCGCGGGAGGGGGCGCGGGTCAGGCTCCCAGCAGGGACTGGATGGGGCCGCGGGCGAAGTAGATCAGGAAGCCGACGGCCACCACCCACAACAGCGGGCTGATCTGCCGCGCCTTTCCGGAGAGCGAGCGCACGACCACCCAGCTGATGAAGCCGGCGCCGATGCCGTTGGCGATCGAGTACGTCATCGGCATGACCGAGACCGTCAGGAACACCGGCAGCAGCACGCTGAAGTCGCTGAGGTCGATGTGCTTGACCTGCGCCATCATCATCGCGCCGACGATGACGAGGGCCGCCGCGGCGACCTCGGTGGGAACGATCGAGGTGAGCGGCGTGAAGAACATCGCCAGCAGGAACACCACACCGGTCACCACGTTGGCGAGGCCCGTGCGGGCGCCCTCGCCGATGCCCGAGCCCGACTCGATGAACACCGTGGCCGAGGACGACGAGGTCGCCCCTCCCACGACGGCGCCGACACCCTCGACGACCAGGGCGGACGTGATGCGCGGGAAATCGCCCTTCTCGTCGGCGAGCCCCGCCTCTTTCGCCAGACCGGTCATCGTGCCCATCGCGTCGAAGAAGTTCGAGAACACGAGCGTGAACACGAGCATGATCAGCGCCACGATGCCGACCTTGCCGATGTCGAAGCCGAAGTCGACGGCGCCGAGCAGGCTCAGGTCGGGAATGCTGACGGGCGAGCCGGTCAGGGCCGGGATCGTCAGGCTCCATCCGCCCGGGTGATCGGTCGCCGAGCCGAGGTGCCAGATGGCCTCCACGATCACCGACACGACGGTGCCGCCGACGAGGCCGATCAGCATGCCGCCTTTCACCTTGCGGGCGACGAGCACCCCGGTCACCAGCAGCGTCAGGACGAACATGAGCGTCGGGACCGACGCGACCGAGCCGCCGATGCCGAGGCCGACCGGCGGTGAGTTCGATCCGGTCGCGGTCACGAAGCCGGAGTTGACGAACCCGATGAAGGCGATGAAGAGGCCGATCGCGACGGTGATGGCGAGCTTCAGCTGCACCGGCACGGCGTCGAAGATGAGCTTGCGCAGCCCCGTGGCCGCCAGCAGCACGATGATGACGCCGTTGATCATCACGAGGGCCATCGCCTCGGGCCAGGTGACCTCGTGGATGACGCTGAAGGCGAGGAACGCGTTGATGCCGAGTCCCGCCGCGAAGGCGAACGGCAGTCGGGTCACCAGGCCGAACAGGATCGTCATGACCCCGGCGGTCAGTGCGGTGGCGGCCCCCACGGCGGAGAACGCCAGCTCGTTGCCGGCGATGTCCGCCTTGCCCGACAGGATGATCGGGTTGAGGATCACGATGTACGCCATCGTGACGAAGGTGACCAGTCCGCCGCGGATCTCGCCGCCGATCGTCGAGCCGCGACGGCTGATCTCGAAGAAGCGGTCGAGCGCCCCGAGCGGGGCGTCGGCGGAACGGGTGGCGGACGTGGGTGTAGCGGGCATGGATCCTCCATCCAGAACCGTAGTGGATGCCGCGGCGTCGGCGCCCCGCGCGCCCCGCGCTCGCTCATCACCCGGGTAGGTAGGGTCGAACCCGCATGAACCGCCTGCTCGTCCTCCTCCTCGCCGCCGTCGATGCCCTCATCGCGGTGGCCGTCGGTGTCGCCGTCGTGCTCGCACCCCTCACGCTCTTCTGGGTGATGGCGTTGGGGGGTACGGCCGACTGGGGTGCGCTGTGGCCCGCGGCCGTGCGCATCTGGCAGCTCGGTCAGTTCGTGCCGCTGCACATCACGCTCGGCGACGACTACCTCGTCGCCGCCGGCATCGCGCCGCAGGCGGCGTCGTTCGTCGTCTCGCTGGCTCCGCTCGCGCTCGCCGTCTTCACCGCCCTCTTCGCGGCGCGCTCCGGCGCCCGCGCCGCCCGCTCCGGGGCGTGGGCGGTGGGAGTGGCTGCCGGCACGCTCGTCACGCTTCTGCTGGCCGCCGCCCTCTGGGCCACCTCGCGCACGCCCGTCGCCGCCGTCTACGGATGGCAGGCGCTCCTGCTGCCCACTCTCGTCTTCGCCGTCCCCGCTCTGGCGGGCGCCGTCGTCGAAGCGTGGCGGATCGGAGACGACGGTCTCATCGATGGCCTCCGCGACCGGATCGACGGCGTCGATGCACGCCGGGGTCACCCGTGGGTGAGTGCCGTCTCGGCGGCAGCCCGGGGTCTCGCTGCCGCCGTCGCCGGGCTGGTCGGCGTCGGTGCGCTCGTCGTCGCCGTGGCCGCGGTGCTGCGCGGAGGGCAGGTCGTCGCCCTCTTCGAGGCGGCGCACGTCGATGTGCTCGGCGGCGCGGTGCTCTCCCTCGGGCAGCTGGTCTACCTGCCGACCCTCATCGTGTGGGGCGCCTCGTTCGCCGCCGGGCCGGGCTTCGCGGTCGGCGCCGGCACTGCCGTGTCGCCCGCCGGGACGACTCTCGGGGTCCTTCCCGGCATCCCGTCTCTCGGCCTCATCCCCGACAACCCCTCGCCGTGGCTGTTCGCGCTCGTCCTGCTGGTCGTCGCCGTCGGCTTCGTCGCCGGAGCGACCGCCCGCACCCGCCTCGCGTCCGCTGACGAGCTCGGCGCGCCGCGGGAGTCGACCACGGCTGTGCGCCTGTTCGTCTTCGGTGTGATCGTCGTGCTCGGAGCCGCCGCGGCGGCGCTGCTGGGCGTTGTCGCATCGGGCGCGGTCGGGCCCGGACGCCTCAGCACCGTCGGGCCCGCCGCCGGTCCGTTCGCGTTCTGCGTGGGTGTCGAGCTCGCCGTCGGAGCCGCGATCGCGCTGTTCTCCCCGGCGCACACCAGAGACCCCGCCGGCGCGCCGGTAGACTGACCGGGTGCTGACGGTCGCCGTACTCATCTCGGGCACCGGCTCCAATCTCCGAGCCCTCCTCGAGGCTGCCGCCGACCCCGCATTCCCGGCACGCATCGTCGTCGTCGGCGCCGATCGCCAGGCGGACGGCTTCGCCCACGCCGAAGCCTTCGGCATCCCGACCTTCCTCGTGCCGTTCCGCGAGTTCGAGACGCGCGAGCAGTGGGGAGAGGAGCTCGACCGCCAGCTGCGGGTGTGGAACCCCGATCTCGTGGTGCTGAGCGGTCTCATGCGGCTGCTTCCGGCGTCGGTCGTCGACGCCTGGGCGCCCCGCATCATCAACACTCACCCCGCCTACCTGCCCGAGTTCCCCGGCGCCCACGGCGTCCGCGACGCCCTCGCGGCCGGCGTGACCCAGACCGGGGCGAGTGTCATCGTCGTCGACAACGGGGTCGACTCCGGGCCGGTCCTGGCCCAGGAGCGCGTCGCCGTGCTGCCCGATGACACCGAGCAGAGCCTGCATGAGCGCATCAAGCCCGTCGAACGGCGCCTGCTCATCGATGTCGTCCGCGCAGTCGCGTCCGGAGAGCTCCAGCTGTCCGCCGTCGCCTCCGACGCGCCTGCGTCCTGAAGAACCGATCCACCTCGAACACTGGAGCCCCGCATGGCCGGTCCTGCCGTCGATCCCGCCCTCTACCGATCCCGTGACCTCGTGCCCGTCCGCCGGGCGCTCGTCTCGGTGAGCGACAAGACCGACCTGCTGCCGCTCGCTCAGGCCCTGGATGCCGCGGGCGTCGAGATCGTGTCGACCGGCGGGTCCGCCGCGCTCCTGCGCGACGCGGGCCTCGCCGTCAAGGATGTGGCCGAGATCACCGGGTTCCCCGAGTCGCTGGGCGGGCGCGTGAAGACGCTGCACCCCAGCGTGCACGCGGGCCTTCTGGCCGACCTCCGGCTCGAAGACCACGAGACGCAGCTGGATGCCCTCGGCATCCTGCCCTTCGAACTCGTCGTGGTGAACCTCTACCCGTTCGTCGAGACCGTCGCCTCCGGTGCCGTCGGAGACGCGGTCGTGGAACAGATCGACATCGGCGGGCCGGCCATGGTGCGCGCCTCGGCCAAGAACTTCGCGAACGTCGCCATCGCGGTCTCGCCCGAGTCCTACCCCGCGATCATCGAGGCGCTCGGCTCCGGGGGCACCTCGCTCGCCCAGCGCCGCGAGCTCGCCGCGCGCGCCTTCGCGCACACCGCCGCCTACGACCGTGCCGTCGCCACCTGGTTCGCGCAGGAGACCCTCGAGGCGGAGGGCGACCTGCCCCAGCACCTCACGATCAAGGCCGAGCGGCTGAGCACGCTCCGCTACGGCGAGAACTCGCACCAGCGCGCCGCGATCTACACGCGCGCCGGCGCCCACGGCATCGCCCAGGCCGAGCAGATCCAGGGCAAGGAGATGTCGTACAACAACTACGTCGACGCCGACGCGGCCCTGCGCGCAGCTTTCGACATGGTCAAGCCGGCGGTGGCGATCATCAAGCACGCCAACCCCTGCGGCATCGCGGTCGCGGCGCCCAACGCGCTCGACCCCATCGCGTCGGCGCATCTGCGCGCCCACGAGTGCGACCCCGTCTCGGCGTTCGGCGGCGTGATCGCCGCGAACCGCACGGTCACCCTGAAGATGGCCGAAAACCTGCGTGACATCTTCACCGAGGTCATCGTCGCCCCCGACTTCGAGCCGGAGGCGCTGGAAGTCTTCGCCCTGAAGAAGAATCTGCGCGTGCTCCGCCTTCCCGCCGACTGGCGGCAGGAGCCGATGGACGTGCGTCTGCTGTCCGGCGGGCTCCTGCTGCAGGATGCCGACCGCTTCCCCGATGACATCGAGTCGGTCGCGAAGGACTGGGAGCTCGTCTCCGGCGAGCGCCCCGACAGCGCGGAGGAGATGGAGAACCTCATCTTCGCGTGGAAGGCCTGCCGCGCCGTCAAGTCCAACGCGATCGTGCTCGCTCAGGGGCTCGCGACCGTCGGCATCGGCATGGGGCAGGTCAACCGCGTCGACTCGTGCCGCCTCGCCGTCGAGCGCGCCGGAGACCGCGCGGCGGGCTCGGTGGCCGCATCCGACGCGTTCTTCCCCTTCGCCGACGGCCCGCAGGTGCTGATCGACGCCGGCATCCGCACCATCGTGCAGCCGGGAGGCTCGGTGCGCGATCAGGAGGTCATCGACGCGGCGCGCGCCGCGGGCGTGACGATGTTCTTCACGGGAGAGCGTCACTTCTTCCACTGATCAGGCTGACGCGGCGGCATCCACGGGGCAGGGTGGATGCCGCGCGCTGCCGTGTCCGATTTCCGCGAGCGGGTGGCGCGCAGCCGTGTCAGGCTGGACGCATGCCCCACGTCGACGCCACCGCCGCGATGACGTTCGACGAGCGCTACCGCGCCATCGACGCCCGTGACGTGCGCTTCGACGGTCAGTTCGTCACGGCCGTCCGTTCGACCGGCATCTACTGCCGTCCCAGCTGTCCCGCGCGCACGCCCAAGCCTGCCAACGTCACGTTCTATCCCACGTCGGCCGCGGCCCACGAGGCGGGGTACCGGGCCTGCAAGCGGTGCCTGCCGGAAGCCGCGCCCGGCTCGCCCGCATGGGACCTGCGCGGTGACATCGCCGGACGTGCGATGCGGCTCATCGCCGACGGCGTCGTCGAGCGTGAGGGCGTTCCGGGGCTCGCGCGCCGCCTCGGCTACTCGGCCCGCCACCTCGCGCGCCTGCTGACCGCCGAGCTCGGCGCTGGCCCCCTCGCCCTCGCCCGCGCTCAGCGGGCCCACACCGCGCGGATGCTCCTCGTATCCACCGACCTGCCGGCCGCGGACGTCGCCTTCTCCGCCGGATTCGCGAGCGTCCGTCAGTTCAACGACACGGTGCGCGAGGTGTTCGGCCTCTCGCCGAGCGATCTGCGTGCGCGCCGACCGGCGGCGGCGCGCACGGTGAGCGCCCCGGCCGCCGGGACGATCGATCTCGTCCTGCCCTACCGTGCGCCCTTCGACGCCGCCGGGTTGTTCGCCTGGATGCGCGCCCGCGCCGTCGCGGGCGTCGAAGATGCCGGTGCCGACTCCTTCGCCCGCGTCCTGCGTCTGCCCGGCGGTCCGGTGTGGTTCGCGATCCGGCTCGACGGGGCTGGGAAGCTGCGGCTGAGCGCCCGGTTGACCCACCTCGGCGATCTTCCTGTGCTGGTGAGCCGCGTACGGCGGCTGTTCGACCTCGACGCCGACCCGACGGCGGTGGATGCCGCGTTGTCGGCGCATCCTGCCGTCGCGCCGCTGGTCGCCGCGACCGGCGGCATCCGGGTGCCCGGCGCCGCCGACCCGCACGAGATGCTCATCCGCGCGATGATCGGTCAGCAGATCACGGTCGCCGCAGCACGTACGGCCCTGACCGCCCTGACCGACGCGCTGGGGGAGCGCGTGGCGTCGCACGACGGCCTGGACCGCCTGTTCCCCACGATGGCCGCCATCGCCGCGCACGGCGCCGAGGTGCTGCGCGGCCCTGCCGCGCGCATCCGTGCGGTCACCGGCGCGGCCGCGGCGCTCGCCTCCGGCGAGCTCGACCTGGGGCCGGGTGATGACAGTCTCGCGCAGCGCGCGGCCCTGCTGGCGCTGCCGGGTATCGGCCCCTGGACCGCCGACTACGTGCGCATGCGCGTGCTGGGTGACCCCGACATCACGCTGCCCGGCGACGTCGCCGTCCGCGCCGGAGCGGCAGCCGCCGGCATCCCCGCCGATCCGCGCGGGTACGAGGCCTGGGCCGTCCGCACCGCGCCGTGGCGCAGCTACCTCACCGCTCACCTCTGGCGCGCCGCGCCGTTCACCGTGTCCCGCGCGCCCCGCGCGCACACCGCACCCCGCGAACGGAGCCCCCGATGACCGCGACGATCCAGACGATCCCCACCCCCGACGGACCCTTCACCCTGCTCGTCGACGATCACGCTCGGGTGCTGGCAAGCGGATGGAGTGCCGATCCCGCGGCCATCGTCGGACGCATCGCTCCCGCGCCCGCGGACATCCGTGAAGGCGACACGGATGCCGCGTCCGCCGTGGACGCGTACTACGCGGGTGACCTGACGGCGATCGACACGGTCGCCGTCGCCCAGACCGGCACCGCTCTGCAACTCGAAGGGTGGGCGGCGTTGCGCCGCATCGCCGCGGGCCACCCCCTCACGTACGCAGAGTTCGCCGCCGCGCTGGGACGGCCCGCGGCCGTGCGCGTCGCGGCATCGATCTGCGCTCGAAACGCCCCGGCGCTGTTCGTGCCGTGCCATCGCGTGCTGCGCACCGGCGGCGCCCTCGGCGGATTCGCCTGGGGGCTCGAGGTCAAGCGCGCCTTGCTCGCGCGGGAGTCGGTCGCGCGCGCCTGACGCGCCACGGTGAAAAAACCCTTGCCCTGCGCGAAGCCAGCGGCATAGGCTGGAGGGCTGTCGCGCCCGTGTGAGAAACCGCGTGGGTCGCAGTCCCCGTTCACCGACTCCTTGGAGGAAGCCATGTCCACGGCCATCGTCATCACGAAGCCCGCCTTCCTCCGTCCGTCGAACGCCGCCCCGGCCGCGTTCGAGGCCGCCGGAATCGGTCGGGGATAACGCGCCGCGCGTCCTCCTTCGGCGGCATCGTCCCGCCGCGCGTTAACTCCGACAGGGCCTCCTCGTCCTGCCGCGCCTTCGTGCGCCCACTCGTCACCTCCGCCGGCCGCGTGACCCCGGCATCCGTTCCACCCCTCCGCAAGGATCATGACCTCCTCCTCAACGCCCTCCGAGCTCACCCCTCCCGTCGAGCGCCTGTCGACGGTGCGCGCGCTCGCGCGTCTCTACCCCCTCGCCCGGTCCGTTCTGCCCCGGCTCGTGCTGGGCGCCGTCAGCGCGCTCGTAGCGAGCCTGCTCGCTCTGTCCATCCCGCTCGTGCTCGAAGTGCTCGTGCAGGGCCCGATCGCCGCGGGCGCCAGCGCCGCGGGCGATCGCAGCCAGCTCGTGTGGGGCGCCGCGCTCATCCTCGTGCTCGGGCTTCTCGAAGCCGTCATGGTGTGGCTGCGGCGCTGGTTCGTGCTCGCACCGTCGACCAAGGTCGAATACGACCTGCGCACGAGCTTCTACGAGCGCCTTCAGCGCCTGCCGGTCGCGTTCCACGACCGCTGGCAGTCGGGCCAGCTGCTCTCGCGCATGATGCAGGACATCAGCATGCTGCGACGCTGGATGGCCTTCGGCATCGTGCTGCTCGTCGTCAACCTGCTGACGATCCTCGTCGGCATGGCGCTGCTGTTCCGCTGGCACTGGGCGCTCGGCGTCACCTTCCTGATCGTCTGCGCCCCGCTCTGGTACGCCGGCTACCGGTTCGAGAAGACCTACGGCACGCTCGCGCGCCAGAGCCAGGACCAGGCCGGAGACCTCGCGACCAGTGTGGAGGAGAGCGTCCACGGCATCCGGGTGCTCAAGGCGTTCGGGCGCGGAAAGCACGCCCTGCTCAAGTTCACCCGTCAGGCCGAGACCCTCCGCGAGACCGAGCTGAGCAAAGCGCGCGCCGTCGGCTGGATCTGGTTCTGGCTCGTGCTGCTGCCCGAGATCGCGTTCGCCCTGTGTCTCGGCGTCGGCATCGTGCTGCAGCAGCTCGGCCAGCTCGGCATCGCCGAGCTCGTCGCGTTCTTCGCGATGGCCACTGTGCTGCGCTGGCCGATGGAGTCCATCGGCTTCCTCTTCTCGTTCCTGCTGGATGCCCGCACCGCCAGCGACCGCATCTTCGAGGTGTTCGACGAACAGAACACGATCACCGATCCCGCAGCGCCCGTCGCGCTGGGCAGCTCGCGCGGTGCACTCGCGTTCGAGGGTGTGCACTTCCGCTACCAGGATGCCGGGGACGGCGAACGGGATCTGCTCGACGGCATCGATCTGATGCTCGTCCCGGGCGAGACGATGGCGCTCGTCGGACTCACCGGATCGGGAAAGACGACCCTGACCACTCTGCCCGCACGTCTGTACGACGTCACCGCCGGGCGGGTGACGATCGATGGCGTGGACGTGCGCGATCTCACTCTGAAAGAGCTGCGCACCCACGTCGGCATGGCCTTCGAGGATTCGACGCTGTTCTCCCAGACGGTGCGCGAGAACGTGCTGCTCGGTCGCGAAGACCTGGTGCCGGGCAGCGCGCAGGCCGAGGACGTGCTGCGTGAGGCGCTCGCCGTCGCACAGGCCGGTTTCGTGGACGAGCTGCCCGACGGGGTCGACACGATCATCGGCGAAGAGGGGCTGTCGCTCTCGGGCGGCCAGCGCCAGCGTCTGGCGCTGGCGCGCGCGGTCGCGGCGCGCCCTGCCGTGCTCGTGCTCGACGACCCGCTGTCGGCGCTCGATGTCGACACCGAGGCGCTCGTGGAGGACGCCCTGCGCGAGGTGATGGCCGACACGACGACCCTCGTGATCGCGCACCGTCCCTCGACCGTCACGCTCGCCGACCGGGTGGCGCTGCTCGAAGAGGGGCGCATCACCGCCGTCGGCACCCACGCCGAGCTGCTGCGCACCAGCGAGCACTACCGGCACGTCATCTCGAGCCTCGAGGATGCCGAAGCAGAAGAGAACGCCCGCCTGCGGGAGACGGAGGTGAACCTGTGAGCACGGCATCCGTCGCCGGAACCACCGGTGAAGATCGCTCGGACTACACGCGCGACGAATCGCGCGCCATCCGGCAGCGTTCGCTGCGACTGCTGGGATCGCTCGTCGATCCGCTGCGGTGGCAGCTCGTGCTGGCCCTCGTCGTGCTCGTGGTCTCCACCGCGCTGCGCGTGGCCGGCCCTGCCCTGATCGCCTACGGACTGAACACCGCGTTGCCGCAGGCGATGCAGGACGCCGACTGGATGCCGACCATCGTGATCGTCGTCGTGTACCTCATCGCCGGCGTTGGCGGTGCCGCGCTCATCGGCTGGTACGCGGTGGTCGCCGCGCGCCTGACGCAGGCCGTCATGCTCGATCTGCGCACCCGGATCTTCCTGCACACGCAGCGACTCAGTCTCGAGTTCCACGAGTCGTACACCTCGGGGCGCATCATCTCGCGTCAGACGAGCGACCTCGACTCCATCCGCGAGCTGCTCGACGGGGGCCTGAACGAGCTCGTCTCCGGCGTGCTCTACGGGGCGTTCACCCTGATCGCGCTGCTGCTGCTGGATTGGCACTCGGGCGTCATCCTCGCGATCGCCGGCATTCCGCTGTACCTGCTGATGCGCTGGTTCTACCGCAACTCGCAGCGCGCATACCGCGAGTCGCGGGTGGTCAGCGCCAAGGTCATCGTCAAGTTCGTCGAGACGATGACCGGCATCCGCGCCGTCAAGGCATTCCGCAAGGAGCCGCGCAACGACGAGGAGTTCGGTGATCTGTCGGGTCAATACCGTGACGTCAACATGCGCTCGCTGCGTCTGTTCGGCACCTTCGAGCCGGGGATGATGGCGGTCTCGGCCTTCGCCGTGGCCGGTGTGCTGCTGTGGGGCGGGCTGCGTGTGGTCGACGGTGCGCTGCTGGTGGGAACGCTGCTGGCCGCCGTGCTGTACGTCCGCAACTTCTTCTCGCCCCTCCAGGAAGTCGCGATGTTCCTGAACTCGTACCAGTCGGCGACCGCCGCGCTGGAGAAGGTCTCGGGTGTGCTGGAGGAGCGGCCCACCGTGCCCGACCCGGCACGGCCGGTCGACCTGTGGAAGGCCGCCGGGCACGTCGAGTTCCGGGACGTCGTCTTCGGCTACTCCGACGAGCGCACGATTCTGCCGCACTTCTCGCTCGACATCCCCGCCGGTCAGACCATCGCCCTGGTGGGAACGACCGGGGCCGGCAAGTCGACGCTCGCCAAGCTCGTGTCACGGTTCTACGACCCGTCGCGAGGCGCCGTGACACTCGATGGCGTCGATCTGCGGGAGCTGCACCCCAAGGACCTCCGTCGCGCCATCGTGATGGTCACGCAGGAGGCGTACCTGTTCAGCGGCACGGTCGCCGACAATATCGCGCTCGGAAAGCCCGACGCGACGTTCGAGGAGATCCGCGCGGCTGCCCGTGCCGTCGGCGCGGACACCTTCATCGAGCGGCTGCCGGACGGGTACGACACCGACGTGAACAAGCGCGGCGGTCGCGTGTCGGCGGGACAGCGCCAGCTGATCTCCTTCGCCCGCGCCTTCCTCGCCGACCCCGCGGTGCTCATCCTCGATGAGGCGACGGCGTCGCTGGACATCCCCAGCGAGCGGCAGATCCAGGCGGCGCTGCAGACGCTGCTCGCCGACCGCACCGCGATCATCATCGCGCACCGGCTGTCGACCGTGTCGATCGCCGACCGCGTGCTGGTGATGGAGCACGGCCGCATCATCGAGGACGACACCCCCGCCAGCCTCATCGCCGGAACGGGCAAGTTCGCGCAGCTGCACAGTGCGTGGAAGCAGTCGCTCGTCTGACGCTGCCGACGCGGCCATCTCCGCAACCGCAGATTCGATCACGATAGAGCGCGCGGCGTCGCCGACGCAAGAGTTTTGTCGAGATTGGCAACAAACAGGATCGTCGGGCGGTTCCCTGGCGCCCGGCTCGGCTGTTCCTACAGACGGACTTCGGCGACGACCTCGCCGAACTCGGTCTCGCCGACGGGGGTGAACCCGACCCTGCGGAAGAACGCATCGGGGCCGCCCTGCCCCTCCTCGTAGATCACGTGGACGTGGTCCATGCCGCGGCTGCGGGCCTCTTCCAGGAGCTGCTCGACGGCGAACCGGCCGACCCCGCGGCCCTGGTCGTCGGCGTCGACGTTGATGCGCCACAGCACGGAGCGGAAGTGCTCGTGCAGGGCGTCGGGATCGAAGTTCGCGCTCACGAAACCGACGACCTCGTCACCGTCGAGCACCACGCGCTGCCACGCGGTGCTGGGGTTTGCCACCGTGCCGGCGACGGCATAGCTGGTGGGGGCGAGATACTGCTCCTGCCCCGGTTTGAGCGACATCGTGTTGACGGCGACGATCGTCGCGGCGGACAGTTCCTCGAGGCGCAGCTCGGTCATGCCCTCAGGCTACCCCGGGCGAAAGCGCGGGGGCACCCTCCGAATGGTGAGAAAACCCCCAGCGCTGCGCGTGCGCAAGAGGATGCCGAGGAGCGGGGCGAGAATTATCTTGACGTCAAGATAGTTTCCGTCGATGCGATAGCCTGGAGGCGACCCCGCGACGCTCACCACGACGCCCACGACGACGCTCACGACGGAGAGATCACACGTGCCCGAGTCCACCATCATCTACACCCACACCGACGAAGCGCCTGCCCTGGCGACGGCATCGTTCCTGCCGATCGTGAAGGCCTTCGCCGGGCAGGCGGGCGTCGAGATCGACACCCGCGACATCTCGCTGGCCGGCCGCATCCTCGCCGCTTTCCCGCAGCGCCTCGCGCCCGAGCAGCAGGTCGGCGACGCCCTGGCCGAGCTCGGTGGACTCGCCACCCTTCCCGAGGCCAACATCATCAAGCTGCCGAACATCTCGGCATCCATCCCGCAGATGAAGGCCGCGATCGCGGAACTGCAGTCGCAGGGCTACGACATCCCCGACTATCCCGACGACGCGTCCACGGTCGAGGAGAAGGACATCCGCGCCCGCTACGACCGCATCAAGGGCTCCGCGGTGAACCCCGTGCTGCGCGAGGGCAACAGCGACCGCCGCGCACCGCTCGCGGTCAAGAACTACGCCAAGAAGCACCCGCACCGCAACAAGCCCTTTGCGGCCGGGTCCAAGACCCGCGTCGCCACCATGGGGCACGACGACTTCAAGAGCAACGAGAAGAGCTGGATCGCCGCGCACGACGACGTCCTGAGCATCCGTCACACCGCCGCCGACGGCACGGTCACGGTTCTCAAGGAGGGGCTGAAGGTCCTGCCGCGCGAGGTCGTCGACGCCACGTTCCTCTCGGCGAAGGCGCTCGACGCGTTCCTCGCCGACACGATCGCGCAGGCCAAGGCGGAGGACGTGCTGTACTCCGTGCACCTGAAGGCCACGATGATGAAGGTCAGCGACCCGATCATCTTCGGCCACGTCGTCCGCGCGTTCTTCGCCGACGTCTTCGACGCGTACGGAGAGCAGCTCGCCGCGGCGGGTCTCAACGGCAACAACGGACTCGGCTCGATCCTCGCCGGTCTCGGCGAGCTCGCCGACGGCGAGGCGATCTCCGCCCGCATCGCACAGGACCTCGAGACCGGCCCCCGCCTCAGCTACGTCAACAGCGACAAGGGCATCACGAACCTGCACGTGCCCTCCGACGTCATCGTCGACGCCTCGATGCCGGCGCTCGTTCGCAACGGCGGCAAGCTGTGGGGCGCCGACGGCGCCGAGGACGACACCATCGCGGTCATTCCCGACTCGTCGTACGCCGGCGTCTACCAGGCCGTGATCGACGACGTCATCGCCAACGGCCCCCTCGACCCGGCGACGATCGGCACGGTGCCGAACGTCGGCCTCATGGCCCAGGCCGCCGAGGAGTACGGCAGCCACGACAAGACCTTCGAGATCCCGGCCGACGGTGTCGTCGAAGTGCTCGACTCCGCCGGCACGGTGCTCATCGAGCACCACGTCGAGAAGGGTGACATC
The DNA here is from genome assembly GCF_001897985.1 of Microbacterium sp. 69-7. Classification (NCBI taxonomy): domain Bacteria; kingdom Bacillati; phylum Actinomycetota; class Actinomycetes; order Micrococcales; family Microbacteriaceae; genus Microbacterium; species Microbacterium sp. 69-7. The sequence goes on from NZ_MKRU01000059.1 coordinate 90,231, forward strand.
TGGCGGGCGACCCAGGCCAAGCACATCGCGATCATGGACTGGGTGCGCCTCGCCGTCACGCGGGCCCGCGCGACCGGCGTTCCCGCCGTCTTCTGGCTCGACGTCAACCGCGCCCACGACGCCCAGCTCATCGGCAAGGTGCACCAGGCGCTCGCGACGCTCGACACCGGCGACATCACGATCGTGATCCTCCCGCCCGAGGAGGCGACGCGGTACACGCTGGCGCGCCTGCGCAAGGGTGAGGACACCATCTCAGTCACCGGCAACGTGCTCCGCGACTACCTCACCGACCTCTTCCCGATCCTCGAGGTCGGCACGTCGGCGAAGATGCTCTCGATCGTCCCGCTCCTGGCCGGCGGCGGCCTCTTCGAGACGGGCGCGGGCGGTTCCGCGCCGAAGCATGTGCAGCAGCTGCTCGAGGAGGACTACCTGCGATGGGACTCGCTCGGCGAGTTCTTCGCGCTGGCGGCATCCTTGGAGCACCTCGCCGAGTTCACCGGCAACGCGAAGGCCAAGATCCTCGCCGACACGCTGGATGCCGCGACCGGCACCTTCCTCGAGGAGGACCGCTCGCCCGGCCGCTCGCTCGGAACGATCGACAACCGCGGCAGCCATTTCTACCTCGGCCTCTACTGGGCTCAGGAGCTGGCCCGCCAGACGGCGGACGCCGACCTCGCCGCCGCGTTCGCGCCGGTGGCGGAGAAGCTGGCGGCCGCGGAGCAGCAGATCGTGGCAGAGCTGAACGGCGTGCAGGGACACCCGGTCGACATCGGCGGGTACTACCACCCCGACGTGGCCAAGGTCGCCGCGGTGATGCGCCCCTCCGGGACGCTCAACGCGGTCATCGACGCGCTCTGATCCACAGGCGAATACGAGAAGACGGCCCGGGGTGATACCCGGGCCGTTCTCGTTGCGGCGTGCGCGGCGAGCCGAAACGCGTCGCGAGCGTCAGTCGTGGATCCAGACGTCGACTCCCGTCGGCGACCAGTCGTAGATCTGCTTTGCGCGGTAGTTCGGCATGCCCACGCAGCCGTGGCTCTGCGGCGTGCCGAAGTTGTTGTGCCAGTAGACCCCGTGGAACGCCTCATCGCCGTTGAAGTACATGACCCACTCGACGTTGGGCACGTCGTAGTTCCAGTACGGGTTGTTCGGATCGGTGCTCGTCATCGTCTGCGAGCGGATGTGGCTGTTGATGCGGAAATGGCCCGTGTACGTCGGAGACTGCGCGACGCCGCTGGAGATCGGCCACGAGTCGACGACGCCGCCGTTCTCCTTCAGATACAGCATCTGCTCGCTGAGGTTCACCTCGAGCAGGCGCTGCAGCGTGACGGTGGATGCCGGGGTCAAGGTCACCGGCAGGACGAAAGCGGCCCTGCCTGCCGTCAGCTGCGCGGCGAACTCCTTCGCCACCGCGCTCGTGTCGCCGAGCGTGCGGCCATCGGCGCCGGGGACGCTGGTCTCGAGCACCGTTCCGTCGGAGTTGGTGATGACGGTGCCGTTGGCGGGGGCGCGGTTGACGGCCGCGGGCAGTGCATCGACGGAAGCCTGGATCTTGGCGGCATCCGCGCTGATGGAGAACGTTCCCGATGCGTCGGGCGTGATCTTCAGCCACGACGCGGCCGTGGCCGGGTCGACCGGCACGGTGCGCTCCTCGCCGACGTAGAAGCCGATCGTCTGCAGCATGGCGTTGAGCTGATCGGCTGCCGACTGGGCTCGTTCGCTCGTCGCTGGCGCGGCGACCGGCACGCTCGCGGCCGAGACCGTGACGGTGCTCTTTCCCGCGACGAAGGCGTCGTGCACCGCGGCGGCGATCGCGTCGAGGTCGAGTCCGGTGCCGGCCACCGCCGGCGTCACGGTGTACGCGGTGCCGGTGAACGACACCTGCGCGGGCACGGGGGCGGTGAAGGCCGAGGGCAATGCCGCACGCAGGGCGGCCTCTGCGCGGTCGGCGTCCAGCGTGACGGGGGCGTCGAGCCCGTCGCCGAACCACTGGGTCACGTTCCACATCGGCCGCGCAGCGAACGCGCGGTCCGCGAGGCCGTGGGCATCGACGGTGGCGCCCAGCTGTGCGGCCGTGACGGTCGGTCCTCCTTCGCCGAGAACCACGGTGGTCGCGCCCAGCCGCTGAGAGATCGCGTCGGTGGCTGCTCCCGCCGTGAGGAAGCCGACGGGAACGCCCGCGATCGCGGTGCCGGGGGCGATGAGGACGAGTGAGGCCGTAACGGCGCCTGCGGCGACGACGGCCGCGGGAACGCCGATCCACAGCCAGAGGCGCTTCTTCTTGCGCGGCGGTTCCGCGGGTGCCCACTGCAGCGGCGGGACCTGCGCGGGGGCAACGGCGGCGTCGTCGATCGTCTCGATCGGGCCGTCGAGCACGGCGGTCGCGGCGGTCGGAGGGCTCGCCGAGGAGGCGTCGGGCGAACCCTCTGCCTCTCGTTCGGTTGCAGGATCGGTCACCTAAACACCCCCGTGTTCTGCGCGGCCGCGCCCTCCCATGGTACGGGATGCGCCTCGTTCGCCGTCAGAGGCCGCCATCGGGGTGCGCCCGCGCTCCTGTCGAGGATCAGGAAGCGGGACAGGCGGCGGCGAACGCGCTCAGTGCCGACTGGATCTGCGCGGCGGCGCTCTGCAGCGACGCCAGGCGGGAGAGGTCGCCGCCCGCGATGGCGGACAGGTCGGCGGATGCCGTCGTGAAGCCCGATCGCAGCGGCGGCAGCAGATCGGCGACGCTGCGGTTGCCCACCGCTTGCGCGGCGTCGTCGAGGCGGGCGGCGACCTCGTCGAAGGCCGTCACCGCCGACGACGGGTCGCCGGGGTCGAGGCGTTGCACCTGGGCGGCGGCGTCCTGGACACTCGCGCGGACCGTCTCGCACGCCTGGCTCGTCGTCTGGGTGTCGCCGCCCGACGGCGCGGGGCCCGTCCCGCCGTCGGCGGCGCACCCGACGAGGCCGGCGAACGCTACGGCGGTCAGGAGGATCGCGGCGAGGCGGCGGGTCCGTGTCGTGACGGTCAACAAGCTCTCTCCTCTGGGCGGGCGTCGCGCAATGTAACAGTTTTGTAAATCGTCCTTCCGAATCCGCGTCGACGCTTGCGGATGCGGCTTTCGTAAGGTCTACTAACAAACATGTCCGGATCTGATCTCCCGCGCGGCGCCGTCGAGGCGACATCGCCGGCCCGCTCCATCGTGGCGGGTCGCGCACTGCGCCACGCAGCGAAGGTGCTGCCGGAGCATGCGCGGGCGCACAATCGCGCGCTCGTGCTGCAGACCCTCTTCCACCAGGGTGCCATGAGTCGCGCGGACCTTTCCCGTGAGACGGGTCTGACCCGGGTGACGATCTCCGATCTGGTCGCCGAGCTCATCGACGACGGCTACGTGGCCGAGCGCGGGATGCGCGAGGTGACGGGGCCGGGAAAGCCCGCGATCCTCGTCGACCTCGATCGGGAGGGCCACCGCATCGTCGGGCTGGACCTCTCGGGCACCGACCGATTCCTCGGCGCGATCCTCACGCTCGACGGAGAGATCGTCGCGCGTCGGGACGTGACGGTACCGGCGGACCCCGCCGACATCCTCGGCGCCGTCATGGAGCTCGCGCGTGGCCTCGTGGCCGACGCGCACGCGCCGGTCCTCGGCGTCGGCGTCGGCAGCCCCGGCATCGTGGACGATCGCGGCGTCGTTCTCACGGCGCCGAACTTCGGATGGCAGGGCGTCGACCTGGAAGGCGCTCTGCGTGCCGACCTGGGGCTGCCGGTGCTCGTCGCCAACGACGCCAATGCGGCCGTGCTGGCGGAGTACACCTTCGGCGGAGCCGCCGACGACGTGCTGTTGGTGCGCGTGGGTCGAGGCGTCGGGTCAGGCCTGCTCGCGGGTGGTCAGCCCATGGCCGGCAGTCGGTTCGCCGCCGGAGAGATCGGTCACGTCACCGTCGGCACGGACGGCGGCCCGCGATGCGTGTGCGGAAAGGTCGGCTGCCTCGAGGCGTGGCTGTCGGTTCCGGCGCTGGAGGCGCGCGTGGCCGAGCCCGGCGCCGACCGCGACGCGGTGCTGCGCGACGCCGGGGCTCGTCTCGGCATCGCCCTCGCCCCGATCGTGGGCGTCCTCGATCTGTCGGAGATCGTCCTCTCCGGCCGGCCCGATCTTCTCGACGCAACCCTCGCGACCGCGACCGTCGAGACCCTGCGCGCCCGGACGCTCGCCTCGTTCCACGACGGCGTCCAGGTGCGGATGACGGCGCAGGGGGAGGACATCGTCCTCCGCGGCGCGGCCGTCATGGTCCTGTCCGGACAACTCGGGGTGTCCTGACCCCATCACCGCGGGGCACAGCGCCCCGACACCACCAAGAGAGACAAAGGAAGACACCATGAACAAGAAGCTCGGCGCCTTCGCGCTCCTCGGCGTTTCGGCTGTCGTTCTCGCCGGCTGCGCGGCCGGAGACTCGGGCGGCAACGACGCCTCCGGCACTCCGGCGCCGGCCCAGCTGCGCGTGTGGTTGAACGGCACCGACACGCCGCAGGATGCCCGCGACTATCTCGTGAAGACCTTCGAAGCCCAGAATCCGGGCTCGACGCTCGTCATCGAGGAGCAGCAGTGGACGGGCCTGGTCGACAAGCTCACCACGAGCCTGTCGTCCAACGACACGCCCGACATCGTCGAGATGGGCAACACCCAGTCGCCCGCGTTCACCTCCAGCGGAGCACTGCTGGACATCTCCGACATCAAGGACACCATCGGCGGCGACGACCTGCTGCCCGGCTTCGTGGAGGCCGGCTCGTGGGACGGCAAGCTGTACGCCGCGCCGTACTACTCCGGCGCCCGCATCGTGTTCTACAACACGGCCCAGTACGCCACCGCCGGCGTGCAGGTGCCCACGACCCTCGACGAGTACGTGGCCAGCGGCGAGAAGCTCGCGCAGGCCCTGCCCGGGGTCTCGGGGGTCTACTTCCCGGGCAAGGACTGGTACAACGCGCTGCCCTTCATCTGGGAGAACGGCGGCGAGGTCGCCGTGCAGAAGGACGGCAAGTGGGAGGCGCAGATGTCCAGCGACGCCTCGGTCAAGGGCATCGAGCAGGTGCAGCAGCTGATGACCACGGCCTCGCTCGCCCCGAAGGACGGCGACGAGACCGAAGCCTGGGTTCCGTTCCGCACCGAGAAGGCGGCCACCCTGTCGGCGCCCAGCTGGGCGTACTGGTCGATCGTCGCCGATGAGAACAAGGCCGACACCGCCCTGACCAAGACCGTGGGCTTCTACGCGCTGCCGGGCAAGAACGGAGGCGCCGCGCAGGTGTTCGCGGGCGGCTCCAACATCGGCATCTCCGCCAAGTCGGCCCACCCCGAGCTTGCCAAGAGCGCGCTGGAGATCATGCTCAGCGACGACTACCAGACGCTGCTGGCCAAGGCCGGCCTCGTGCCCGCCAAGAAGGCCCTCGGCAGCCAGGTCGCCGCGGCGACTCCGGAACTCGCGAAGATCATCTCGGATGCCGCCGCGAACGCGAAGCTGACGCCGGCCTCGCCGAAGTGGGCGGACGTGGAGGCGAAGGGCCTGCTGCAGGACTTCTTCGTCCAGGTCGCGGCCGGCGGTGACGTCAAGACGCTCGCCACGGCTCTCGACGAGCGGATCGACTCCATCCTCAACGGCTGAGCCCGCTCGACCCGTCTGCGTGTCGACTCGTCGCTACGCTCCTCGCTCAACGATCGGCGGTGGTATCGCCTCCCCGGTCGTTGAGCGGGCGCCGCGAGTCGAGATGCCCCCGACACCCACGAAAGGAGAGCCGACATGACCACCGCTCACGCGCCCGCGGCATCTCCGCGTCGGCGGCGCCGCGACCGCACGCCGCTGGTCCTGTTGCTGCCCGCCCTGGCGATGCTGCTGGTCTTCATCGGCTGGCCCCTCGTGCAGCTGATCGTCATGTCGTTCCAGAAGTACGGGCGCGAGCAGGTCTTCGGCAAGCCGCCCACCTTCGTCTGGTTCGACAACTACGTGCGTGTGCTGACCGACTCCGAGTTCTGGGTCGTCCTGGCCCGCAGCTTCGGTCTGATGGTGGTCTGTGCCGCCGCCACCATGGTGCTCGGGGTTGCGATCGCGCTGATGATGACCTCACTCGGCCGCGTGATGCGCACCGTCGTCTCGGTGGGGCTGCTGCTGGCCTGGGCGATGCCCGCGCTCACCGGCACCATCGTGTGGGGCTGGATCTTCGACACGTCCTACGGCCTCGTCAACTACGCGCTGACGCGGATCACCGGGCAGAACTGGATCGGACACAGCTGGCTGTCCGACCCCCTCAGCTTCTTCGGCGTCGCGGCGATCATCATCACGTGGGGCGCGATCCCGTTCGTCGCGTTCTCCACCTATGCCGGGCTCTCGCAGGTGCCTGACGAGGTGCTCGAGGCGGCATCCCTCGACGGGTCGGGCGCGTGGCAGCGGTTCCGCTTCATCGTCGTGCCCTACATCCGCTCGATCCTCGTCGTGCTGCTCATCCTGCAGGTGATCTGGGACCTGCGCGTGTTCGCACAGATCTATGCGCTGCAGACCGTCGGCGGCATCCGCGCCGACACGAACACCATCGGCGTCTACATCTACAGCGTCTCGATGGCCACCGGCGATCTCGGTTCGGGAGGCGCGATCTCGGTGATCCTCGTCGTCGTGCTGCTCGCCATCTCCGCCTACTACATCCGCACCATGCTGACCTCGGAGGACGACTGATGAGCGCCCGCACGAGACGCGCCACCGGGCGTGTGCTCCTCAACCTCGCCGCCGTCGTCGTCTTCGTCTGCTCGGTCTTCCCGGTCTACTGGATGGTCAACACCGCCTTCCTGCCCGGCTCGGCCGTCAAGAGCGAGACGCCGCACTTCTGGCCCGACCAGTTCACCCTGCAGAGCTTCCGCGCGGCCTGGGACGGCGGGTTCATGCCGGCGCTGTGGGTCTCGCTCGCCGTCACCGTGCTGACCGTCGCTGCGGCTCTGGTCTTCGCCTTCCTCGCCGCCATCGCGGTCTCGCGCTACCGCTTCCGTTCCCGCAAGAGCTTCATCGTCGCGATCCTCGTGATCCAGATGATCCCCGCCGAGGCGATGATCATCTCGACCTTCCGGGTGCTCGACGGCTGGCACCTGCTGAACACCGTGATCGGTCTGTCGGCGGTCTACATCGCCATGGTGCTGCCCTTCACGATCTGGACCCTGCGCGGGTTCGTCAACGGCATCCCCGCCGACCTCGAGGAGGCGGCGATGATCGACGGGTGCAGCAGGGCACAGGCCTTCTGGCGCGTGACCTTCCCGCTGCTCGCGCCGGGACTGGTCTCCACCGGGATCTTCGCGTTCATCCAAGCGTGGAACGAGTTCATCTTCGCCCTCGTGATCATGACCCGCCCCGAGGCGCAGACGCTTCCCATCTGGCTGCGCAGCTTCGTCCAGGCGACGAAGGCGACCGACTGGGCCGTCGTCATGGCCGGCTCGACCCTCATGGCCATTCCGGTGATCATCTTCTTCCTCATCGTGCAGGGCAAGATGACCAGCGGTCTCGTGTCGGGAGCGGTGAAGGGCTGATGCGACTCGGATTCGACGTCGGGGGCACCAAGACCGACGCCGTGGTTGTCGCGTCATCCGACCCGCGCGGCGGCGACGCGTCGGATCAGCGGATCCTCGCTCGTGTGCGCCGGGCGACCGGGTGGGGCGCGGATGCCGTGATCACGACGATCCTCGACGCGGTGGACGAGCTGGCTGCCGCCGTCGCCATGCCCCCTGCCGCCTTCACCTCGCTCGGCGTCGGGATGCCGGGGCAGGTCGCTCCGGGAGGCGCGGTGGTCGCCCATGCGGTGAACCTCGGCATCGACGAGCTCGATCTGGCCCTCGCACTCGGGCCGCGCCTGGGCATTCCGGTGCGGGCCGAGAACGACGTCAAGGCCGCTGCCGTCGGTGCCTCGGTGCTGCGCGGTGCGGACACGCTGCCGTCGATGGCGTACCTCAATCTCGGCACCGGCATCGCCGCCGGCTTCGTGCACGGCGGCCGACTCTGGCGGGGCGTCCACGGAGCCGCGGGGGAGGTCGGACATATCTCCGTCGATCCGACGGGACCCCTCTGCCGCTGCGGACAGCGCGGCTGCATCGAGGCCTTCAGCGGGGGAGCCGCCGTCGCGGAGCGATGGGGCCGGCCCGCGGCGCTGCCCGTGCGCGACGTGTTCGACGCCGCCGACGCCGGCGACCCGCTCGCCGTGGAGCTGCGCCGCGGGCTCGCGTACGGCGTCGCGTCGGCGGTCCGCGTGATCGTGCTGTCTACCGATGTCGACGCCGTGGTGCTCGGGGGAGGCGTCACGGCGCTCGGCGACCGTATGCTGAGGCCCGTGCTCGCCGAACTGGACACCAGCGCCGCGGCATCCCCGTTCCTGCGGTCGCTGCGGCTCAGCGAGCGCGTCGATCTGCTGCCGCCGGGATCGCCCGCGGCGGCACTGGGCGCCGCCATCCTCGGCGCCGAATCCGAGCAGGAGGCTGTTTTCCATGGCTGAAGTCGTCATCGTCCCCTCGGCCGCGGATGCCGGGGCGCTCGTCGCCGACGAGATCGTCCGCCTCATCGCGGCACGCCCGGACGCGGTGCTGGGGCTGGCGACCGGGTCGACTCCGCTCCCCGTCTACGAGGCGCTGCGGCCCCGGCTCGCCGGCACCGACGTGTCGCGGGTGCGCGGGTTCGCCCTGGACGAGTACGTGGGCATCGACCCGCGGCATCCGCAGAGTTACCGCTCCGTCATCACGACGGAGGTGGTCGAGCCGCTCGGCCTCGATCCCGAGCGCATCCACACGCCGAACGGTGATCTGGCGAGCATCGCGCACGCCGGAGAGGACTACGAGCGGGCCATCGCCGACGCGGGCGGCATCGACCTGCAGATCCTCGGGATCGGCACCTCCGGTCACATCGGCTTCAACGAGCCCGGGTCCTCCTTCGCGTCGCGGACGCGCGTGAAGACGCTCATCGAGCAGACCCGACGCGACAACGCCCGCTTCTTCGACTCGATCGACGACGTGCCGATGCACTGCATCACGCAGGGGCTCGGAACGATCCTGTCGGCCCGTCACCTGTTCCTCCTCGCCTTCGGCGAAGGCAAGGCCGCGGCCGTCGCGGGCGCCGTCGAAGGCCCCGTGACGTCGTCGCTGCCGGGGTCGGCGATCCAGCTGCACCCCCACGTGACCGTGGTGGTCGACGAGGCCGCGGCGTCGCGCCTGGAGCATGCCGACTACTATCGCTACGCCTACGCCAACAAGCCGGCCTGGCAGGGCCTCTGACGGCGCTCATCCGTCCCCTCTCGCCGGTAGGCGTCGGCGAAAGCGACATGACGGGACGGATGAGCCGCGGTAGGGTCGGGGCCATGACGGATGCCGAGATCCGAAAGCCCGTGCCCGCATGGATCTGGGGCGGTGCGCTGCTCGCCGCCAGTGCGGTGGTGCCGACGGCGGTGCGGGCGGTGGCGCCGGGAGGCTTCGGCTCGGGCGTCGCGATCGTGACGGCGGTGCTGTTCGCGGCATCCCTCCTCGTCTTCGCCTTCGGGCTGCGCGGGCAGGGATCGATCGTCGCACGGCGTCCTTCGGGAATGGCGGCGCTGCTCGTGCTCGCGGTCCTCCCGCCGATCGTCGAGCTGGCGCTGTCGGCCCTGGCGACCGAGCAGGACATCTCGCTCCTGCAGATCGTGTCGTTCGCGCAGCTGGCCGTCAACGCCGCCGCGGCGCTGGTCGCTGTCGTCGCGATCGGGCGCGCCGCCGTCGTGCCGCGACCGTGGCAGTGGGCGCCCGCTTGGGGGCTCGCGGTGATCGTCGCCACCTCGGCGCTGCCCCAGATCGTGCTCGTCGGGGCGTCGGGTCAGGACCCGCAGGGGCTCCTGTGGCTGTTCGCGCTCGGATCCCTCGTGATCCTCACCGTGCCGCTGGCGCTGGGAATCCTCGCCATGGTGCTCGGCGCGCGCGGACAGGCCGCTCCGAGCCCGCAGATCTACCCGCCGGCCGTCTGAGCGCTCCAACTCAGTCGGTGAAGACCTTGCCCGGATTGAGGATGCCGAGGGGGTCGAAAACCCGGGTGATCTCGCGCTGCAGCTGCCACTGATCCTCGCCGAGCTCGTCGACAAGCCAGCGGCGCTTGAGCACGCCCACCCCGTGCTCGCCGGTGAGGGTGCCGCCGAGGCGCAGCGCCGAGCGGAACAGCTCGTCGGCGGCGCGCCACACGATCTCGGGCACCTCATCGCCGTCGAAGACGAAGTTGGGGTGCAGGTTGCCGTCGCCCGCGTGGCAGACGGTCGGGATCACGAGGTCGTAGGCGCGCTCGATGCGCGCGATCTCGTCGAACATCGCGGGCAGGGCGCTGCGGGGAACCGACACGTCCTCGATCAGGGTCGTGCCCATCGCCTCCATGGCCGGGTGCATCGAGCGGCGGATGGTCCACAGCAGCTCGGCCTCGGCGTCGTCGCGCGCCGCGCGCACGGCGCCTCCGGCCGCCTCCAGGACCGCGCAGATCGCCTCGGCGTCGACGGATGCCGACGGGCCGTCGGTCTGCACGGTCAGCTGCGCGGCGCCCGGCGGGGGAGCGGGCAGATCGAGAAGGCGGTGCACGGCCGCGAGGCAGGCGGCATCCATCAGCTCCATGATCGCGGGCTGGGCGCCCGACGCGGTCACGGCGGCCGCTGCGGCGGCGCCGGCGCGAACGTCGGGGAAGAGGGCCGTGAGGGTGCGTGCCCGTCCGGGGACGAGGCGCCGCAGCTTCAGCGTTGCGCCGACGACGACGCCGAGCGTGCCCTCCGAACCGATGACGAGAGACGTCAGATCCAGGCCCGTCACGCCTTTGACGCTGCGGTGTCCGAGGCGCAGCAGCCGGCCGTCGGCGAGCACGAGGTCGACCCCGAGGACGGCGTCGCGGACGACACCGTACTTCGCGCACAGCAGGCCGCCGGCGCCCGTCGCGATGTTGCCGCCGACCGTCGAGATGGCACGACTGGCAGGGTCGGGCGCCCACCACAGCCCGTGCACGACGAGGGTGTCGTTGAGGTCGGCGTTGAGGATGCCGGGCTCGACAACCGCCAGCAGGTCGTCGGCGCGCACCTCCAGGATGCGGTTCATTCTGCGCATCGACAGCACGATCTCGCCGGCACCGGCGTTCGCGCCGCCCGCCAGCCCCGTGCCCGCGCCGCGGATCACGACGGGCGTGCCCGTCGCGGACGCGATGCGCATCGTCGCCTGGACGTCGGCGACGGATGCCGCGTGCACGATCGCGATCGGCGGCCCGGCGGCTGCGTGCCCGGACTTGTCCGCGCGTGCGGCGTCGAGGGCGGTGGGGTCGGTGTCGATGCGATCGGCGAGCTCGGCGGTGAGCAGGTCGAGGACGGCGCTCATGATCTGGAGTGCCTCAGGCGGCGAGTCGGCGTCGGCCAGAGACCAGTCCGCCGGCCACGGCGACGACCGCGTACGCCAGGCCGATCCAGGCATTGCCGCTGGTCCACCAGACGATCGTCGCGGAAGCGTAGACGAGGAGCTCGACGAGGGCCCGCACGAACGGGTGCACGGCGAAGACGGCACGGGGCGAGACGAACAGTGCCCACAGCAGGATCGCGATCAACGGAGCGCCGATTCCGGCGACGATGTTCCAGGGGAACGGCCAGGCGGTGAAGCCCCAGACCGCGAGGGTGGCGAAGGCGAACAGTTCGCAGAGGAACGCGAGCAGATCCACCGCATCC
>NZ_MKRU01000060.1:0-9816 GCF_001897985.1 Microbacterium sp. 69-7
TCCGCAGCTGCTGGTCGTCGACGGCGGTGCGCCACAGGTCGCGGCTGCCGCACGCGCCCTCGAGGATGCCGGGCACGCCGAGATCGCACTGTGCGGCATCGCCAAGCGCTTGGAGGAGATCTGGCTGCCGGGGGAGGACTTCCCGGTGATCCTTCCCCGCACCTCCGAGGCCCTCTACCTGATCCAGCGCCTGCGCGACGAAGCGCACCGCTTCGCGATCACCCATCAACGAAAGCGCCGCAAGCGCGACATCTCCACCGTGCTGGGTGAGGTCCCGGGGCTCGGTGATGCACGGATCAAGGCCCTGCTACGGCACTTCGGCTCCGTCGCCGCGCTCAGCAATGCGTCCGCGGACGAGATGACGGCGCTGCCCGGAATCGGCCCCAAACTGGCGGCCGCGATCGAGCAGCGCCTCGCAAATCGCTAGGCTGTGGTCATCCGCACCGGCTTTCGAACACCCAGGGAGAGCACGTGACCGACGAGCAGCGCGCCGGCGAGGTGCTCATCGTCACGGGGATGTCGGGAGCGGGGCGCACCACGGCAGCCAACGCCCTCGAGGACCTCGGCTGGTACGTCGTCGACAATCTGCCGCCGCAGATGCTCGGACATCTCCTCGAACTCACCGAGATGGCCGGGGGAGCGCTTCCCAAGCTCGCCGCAGTCGTCGATGTCCGCGGCCGCGCTCTCTTTCAGGCGCTGCCGGCGGTCACCAATGCGCTGCGGGCGGGACGCCAGCTGCGCGTGCTGTTCCTCGACGCCGGAGACGATGTGCTCGTGCGACGGTTCGAGTCTGTGAGGCGGCCGCATCCGTTGCAGGGCGAGGGCACGATCCTCGATGGCATCCTGCGCGAGCGCGATCGCCTCCGGGTGATCCGCGAGAGCGCCGACGTCATCATCGACACGAGTGAGATGAACATCCATCAGCTCGCCTCGCGCGTCGTCGACCTCTTCAGCGACGCGGGAGAGGCGCGCCACACCCTCACGGTGATGAGCTTCGGCTTCAAATACGGTCTGCCGACCGACGTCGATCTCGTCGCCGACATGCGTTTTCTGCCGAACCCGTATTGGATCCCCGAGTTGAAGGGACACACGGGTGAAGAAGAACCCGTGCGCGACTTCGTCCTCGCTCAAGAGGGCGCGCGCGAGTTCATCGACGCATATGCGAGCGCGCTGCATCCCGTGCTCGCCGGCTATCAGCGCGAGAACAAGCGCCACTCCGTGCTTGCGGTGGGCTGCACCGGAGGCAAGCATCGTTCGGTCGTGACGGCGGTGGAGCTCGCCGACAGGCTCGCACAGGTTCCCGGGGTCGCCGTTCGGGTGAAGCATCGCGACCTCGGTCGCGAGTAGGCTGTTCCTTTGTCCCGCACCCCCGAACGAAGGATCGCTGTGTCGCCAACCGTTGACGTGAAGTCAGAGCTGGCCGCGGTGCGCGACCCTCGTCCCACGGCGCGGGTGGCCGAACTCACCGCCATCCTCCGCTTCTCCGGTGGATTGCACTCGATCGCCGGGCGCGTCGCCGTCGAGGCCGAACTGGAGACCGACCCGCTTGCGCGTCGTGTCGCCCGCGACATCATGGAGATCTACGGGGTGCGCCCGGAGCTGCACCGCGTCCAGGCGTCCGGCGGACGCGCCGGCGGCCACTTCGCCGTCCGCGTCATCGAAGGCGGCGAGACGCTCGCGCGTCAGACCGGTCTGCTCGATGCGCGTCGCCGTCCGGTGCGTGGGCTCCCGAACAAGCTCACCACCGGCGCCCGCCACGATCTCGCCGCGGTCTGGCGGGGTGCGTTCCTTGCGAGCGGTACGCTGTCCGACCCCGGTCGGTCGGCGGCGCTGGAGATCTCCTGCCCGTCCGGCGAGGCGGCCATGGCGCTTGTGGGCGCCGGCCATCGGATCGGCATCGCAGCCAAGGCCCGCGAGGTGCGCGGGGTGCCCCGGGTCGTCGTTCGCGATGGCGAGGCCATCCGCGTCGCCCTCGCCGAGATGGGTGCGGTGCGCACGGCTCAGGCCTGGGAGGAGATGCGGCAGCGTCGTGAGGTGCGCGCCGGCGTCAACCGCCTCGTCAACTTCGACGACGCCAACCTGCGTCGCTCGGCCCAGGCGGCCGTCGCGGCATGCGCGCGCGTCGAACGCGCCCTGGAGATCCTCGGCGAGGAGGTTCCCGATCACCTGCGCGAAGCGGGCGAACTGCGCCTCTCGCACCGCGACGCCAGCCTCGACGAGCTCGGCCACCACGCCGATCCGCCGCTGACCAAGGATGCCGTCGCCGGCCGCATCCGACGGCTGCTCGCGATGGCCGACAAGAAGGCCGTCGCCGACGGCATCCCCGGCACCGACGCGGCGGTACCGGAGGGTCTCGAGGACTGAGGTCGTCGGAGGCGCTTACATCTCGTTCTCAGAGGGAACAACCCCCTCGCCCTCGCGTTGCACCTCAATAGGATGGCAATGTCCCATCGCCGCAGCGCAGTTGCGGCGCCGACGACAGGAAGAAGAGAACATGGCGATCTACACGCTGCCCGACCTCCCCTACGACTTCGCAGCTCTTGAGCCGCACATCAGTGGCAAGATCATGGAGCTTCACCACGACAAGCACCACCAGGCGTACATGACCGGCGCGAACACCGCGCTCGAGCAGCTCGCCGAGGCCCGCGAGAGCGGCAACCTCGCCAATGTCAACAAGCTCGAGAAGGACCTCGCCTTCAACCTCGGCGGGCACGTCAACCACTCGATCTTCTGGACCAACCTCGCGCCGGCCACCGACGGCGGCGGCGGACAGCCCGAGGGCGAGCTGAAGGCGGCCATCGACGAGTTCTTCGGCGGCTTCGACAAGTTCCAGGCGCACTTCACGGCTGCCGCGACCGGCATCCAGGGCTCGGGCTGGGCCGTGCTGAGCTGGGACCCGATCGGCGAGCAGCTCATCATCCAGCAGCTGTTCGACCAGCAGTCGAACACCGCTCAGGGCACCGTTCCCATCTTCCAGCTCGACATGTGGGAGCACGCCTTCTACCTGGACTACCTCAACGTCAAGGCCGACTACGTCAAGGCCGTCTGGAACATCGCCAACTGGGGCAACGTCGCCGAGCGCTTTTCGACGGCGCGCGAGAAGACGGCCGGACTGCTCAAGTAGTAGTCTCAAGACCAGGTGAGGATGCCGGGTCCCTCCCGGCGACGGGCGGTGACCCGGCATCCTTTTTCCTTCACACACCAAGTTCGCGAGTGGCGCGTCGAAACGTCGTCGCCGTCGCGACATGAACCGGGAGACAACGTGTCTGTCAAGATCGGAATCAACGGCTTCGGCCGTATCGGCCGCAACTTCCTCCGTGCCGCGCTGGAGCAGGGAGCTGACCTCGACATCGTGGCGGTGAACGACCTCACCGACAACAAGACCCTCGCCCACCTGCTCAAGTACGACTCCGTCGGCGGCCGCCTCGACGCCGAGGTCTCGTACGATGCTGACTCCATCACCGTCAACGGCAAGGCCATCAAGGTCTTCGAAGAGCGCGACCCGGCGAACCTCCCGTGGGGCGAGCTCGGCGTCGACATCGTCATCGAGTCGACCGGTCGCTTCACCAAGGCCGTCGACGCGAAGAAGCACATCGAAGGCGGTGCGAAGAAGGTCATCATCTCCGCTCCCGGCACCGACGTCGACGGCACCTTCGTCATGGGTGTCAACGACGGCGACTACGACTCGGCGACGATGAACATCATCTCCAACGCCTCCTGCACCACGAACTGCCTCGCGCCCCTCGCCAAGGTCTTCAACGACAACTTCGGCATCGAGCGCGGGTTCATGATGACGGCGCACGCCTACACGGCCGACCAGAACCTGCAGGACGGCCCGCACAGCGACCTGCACCGCGCCCGTGCCGCCGCGATCAACATCGTCCCGGCTTCGACCGGTGCGGCCAAGGCCATCGGCCTCGTCCTGCCCGAGCTCAACGGCAAGCTGAGCGGCTCGTCGTACCGCGTGCCGGTTCCCACCGGCTCGATCGTCGACCTTACGATCATCACCCCGACCGAGGGCCTCACGGCCGAGGTCATCAACGCGGCGTACAAGAAGGCTGCGGCGGAGGGTGAGCTCGTCGGCTACCTCAAATACAACGAGGACGCCATCGTCTCCAGCGACATCCAGCTCGACCCCCACTCGTCGGTCTTCGACGCGGGTCAGACGAACGTCTCCGGCAACCTCGTGAAGGTGTCGTCCTGGTACGACAACGAGTGGGGCTCCTCGAACCGCCTCGTCGACCTCACCGAGCTCGTCGCCGACAAGCTCTGAGGCTTCACCATGGCTTTGCGCACCCTTGCATCCCTCGGGTCGCTGGCCGGTAAGCGTGTCATCGTCCGTGTTGACTTCAACGTCCCTCTGAAGGACGGCGTCATCACGGACGATGGCCGTATCCGGGCGGCTCTTCCGACCCTCAACGAGCTCATCAACCAGGGCGCGCGCGTCATCGCGTGCTCCCACCTCGGACGCCCGGACGGCGCGCCCGACCCCAAGTACAGCCTCGAGCCGGTCGCTCAGCGCCTCTCCGAGCTGCTCGGCAAGCCCGTCGTCTTCGCCCGCGACACGGTGGGGGAGTCCGCGCAGGAGGCCGTCGCGGCCCTCGAGGACGGCGATGTGACCGTCATCGAGAACCTGCGCTTCAACCCCGGTGAGACCGCGAAGGACGACGCCGAGCGTCGCGCCTTCGCGGAGCAGCTCGCCGCCCTCGGCGACGTCCTCGTCTCCGATGGTTTCGGTGTCGTGCATCGCAAGCAGGCGTCGGTCTACGACCTCGCCGAGCTGGTGCCGTCGGCCGCGGGATATCTGATCGAGAAGGAGGTCGACGTGCTCGACCGCCTCACGGAGAACCCCGAGCGTCCCTACGCCGTGGTCCTCGGCGGGTCGAAGGTGAGCGACAAGCTGGGTGTCATCGCCCATCTGCTGCCTCGCGCGGACAAGATCCTCGTCGGCGGCGGCATGCTCTTCACCTTCCTGGCGGCTCAGGGCCACCCGGTGGGCAAGAGCCTCCTCGAGACCGATCAGATCGAGACCGTCAAGGGCTACATCGCGGATGCCGCGGCGCGCGGCGTCGAGCTGATCCTCCCGGTCGACGCGGTCATGGCATCCGGCTTCGCCGCCGATGCCGATCACGTCGTCGCCGCCGCCGACGCGCTCGAGGACACCCCCTTCGGCGCCGACGGCATGGGTCTGGACATCGGTCCGCGTACGGCGGAGATCTTCGCCGACGCGATCCGCGGCGCGAAGACGGTGTTCTGGAACGGCCCGATGGGTGTGTTCGAGATGCCGGCCTTCGCGGCCGGGACGAAGACGGTCGCGCAGGCGCTCACCGAGGTCGACGGTCTGTCGGTCGTCGGTGGCGGTGACTCGGCGGCAGCCGTTCGTCAGCTCGGTTTCGCGGACGACCAGTTCGGTCACATCTCGACCGGTGGTGGCGCGAGCCTGGAGTTCCTGGAGGGCAAGAAGCTCCCCGGGCTGGAGAGCCTGGGATGGGAGGCCTGATGTCGCGCACACCGCTCATCGCTGGCAACTGGAAGATGAACCTCGACCACCTGCAGGCGGTCGCCTTCGTGCAGAAGCTGCACTGGACGCTCAAGGATGCCGGGCACGACGAGGGCTCGGTCGAGGTGGCCGTCTTCCCGCCGTTCACCGATCTGCGCACCGTCCAGACGCTGCTGGACGCCGACAAGATCCCCTTCGCGCTGGGCGCGCAGGACCTGTCGACGCACGACAGCGGCGCGTACACGGGCGAGGTCTCGGGAGCCTTCCTGAGCAAGCTCGCCTGCCGGTACGTGATCATCGGTCACTCCGAGCGTCGCGAGTACCACCACGAGTCCGACGCGATCGTCGCCGAGAAGGTTCAGGCGGCGCTGCGGCACGGCCTGGTCCCGGTGATCTGCGTGGGTGAGACGCTCGAGCAGCGTGAGCAGTCGGGGCCCACGGCGGTCTCGGTCGCTCAGCTGCAGGCGGCTCTGGCCGGAGTCGCAGCCGACGCGGACATCGTGGTCGCCTACGAGCCCGTCTGGGCCATCGGCACCGGTCAGGTGGCGTCGCCCGAACAGGCTCAGGAGGTGTGCACGGCGCTGCGCCAGGTGCTCTCCGAGACTCTCGGTGCGGATGCCGCGGCGCGTACCCGTGTGCTCTACGGCGGTTCGGTGAAGTCGGGCAACATCGCCAGCTTCATGCGTGAGCCCGATGTCGACGGCGCGCTCGTCGGCGGCGCGAGCCTGGTGGCCGACGAGTTCGCCGCCATCATCCGCTACCAGAAGCACGTCGGCGTCTGACACGCTGCGGTTCCGCGCGCGTCGGCCTGCGTTTCGACTCGCTTCGCTCGCTCAACGACCGGGATCCAAGGCCCGGTCGTTGAGCGGCACCGCGGGTGCGAGCCGAAACGTCGGTATACTCGACCTTTGTGCGCTCGATGACGCGGGCGCCGCGAAAGGCATTTTCGACTGTGGACATCCTCGAGTTCGTACTGCAGGTGGTGCTGGGCATCACCAGCCTCCTGCTGACCCTCCTGATCCTCCTGCACAAGGGGCGCGGTGGCGGTCTGTCCGACATGTTCGGCGGCGGCATGAGTTCAGCGCTCGGATCGTCGGGTCTCGCGGAGCGCAACCTCAACCGTTTCACGGTCGTCCTCGCACTCGTCTGGTTCGTCGCGATCGTCGCGCTCGGACTCATCACCAAGTTTCAGGGGCTTTGATGGCAACCGGCGGAAACGCGATTCGCGGCACCCGAGTGGGTGCCGGACCCATGGGCGAGCAGGACCACGGCCATCACGCCGACCGCATCGCCGTGTCGTACTGGGACGCTCTGGGAAACGAGACCGTCCGCTACTTCGCCGCGGGAATCGCGGAGGAGGAGATCCCCGACGTCATCGATTCTCCGCACTCGGGACTGCCGGCGGGACGCGACAAGGACAATCCCCCCGCGCTCGCGAAGACCGAGCCCTACAAGACGCATCTGGCTTATGTGAAGGAGCGTCGCACCGACGAAGAGGCCGATGCCCTTCTCGATGACGCCCTGCACCAGCTGCGGGAACGCCGCGGCCAAGCCTGACCTTCCGGCCTCACAACCGACGAAGAAGCCCTCGTGCGACGAACGATCGTTGCGTACGAGGGCTTCTGACGTGATATCGGCGTCGATCAGAAGTCTTGGTCGATGAGCTCCGCCGGCACGTTCGCCGCGGCGGCCTCGTCGACGAAGAACATCGTCTTCTTGCGGCCCTTTGCGCCTGCGGCCGGCACCGTCTCATAGCTGGCGCCGGCCAGGGCCAGGCCGAGGGCGGCGGCCTTGTCGGTACCAGAGACGACGAGCCAGACGCAGCGCGCCGAGTTGATCACCGGGCGGGTCATCGTGACGCGCACGGGGGGCGGCTTCGGGGCGTCACGAACGGCGACCACCGTACGGTCCGTCAGCTGGATCTCGACCCGATCGGGGAAGAGCGACGCGACGTGTCCATCGGAGCCGACGCCGAGGAAGCAGACGTAGAACTCCGGCCACGCCTGCTCCGGCGTGCCGAAGCGCGACAGCTCGTCGGCGTACGCGGCCGCGGCGGCATCCGGATCGGCGGCGACGTCACTGGCCGCGATCGCGTGGATGTTGCTCGCCGGCAGCGCGACCCGGTCCAAGAGCGCGGCGCGGGCGGCGCTGTCGTGGCGATCGACGTCGTCCGGCGTCGTGAACACCTCGTCGCCCCACCAGATGTGCACGAGCGACCAGTCGATGTCGGCACGTCGAGGGCTGTCGCCGGCGGCGCGTAGCACCGCAGTGCCGATCTGGCCGCCCGCCAGAGCGATGTGGGTCGTCTTGCCTGCGGCCGATCGACGGGCGAGACGGGACAGCAGGCGTTCGGCGACCGCCGCCGCCAGCGTCGGCGCGTCGGGGCTGATCACGACGCGCTTCTCGGTCCACATCTGCGCCATCGGAACTCCTAGGACTCGCTCGTGGTCGCCGGGCCGAGAAGCTCCCAGCCCTCCGTGATCACTCGACCATACAGGAGGTCCGGATCGAGCCTGCGCAGCTCCTCCGCGAGGCATTCGCGCAGTGTCCGGCGGGGGAGGACGATGTCGTGCGACGGCTGTCCGGGCTGCGTGAGCGTGGCGTCGATGTCGTTCGTCCGCTCGAGCACGATGTCGCCGCTCGCACGCGTCAGCCGCACCTTCTGGATGCCGTGCTCCCATTCCTCCGGGGGCGAGTAGCGCCAGGTGACCGGCACGTCGAGCTTGAGTCGCAGCCATGCGGCGAGCAGACCGGTCGAGGGCGAGCTGCCGGCTCCGACCACCTCGACGCTCGTCACCGGCTCGTAGGGCGGCTGGTCGAGCACCGCCGCCAACTGCTCGCGCCAGTGCGTCAGGCGTGTCCACGCGAGGTCGGTGTCGCCGGGCTCGTACGACGGCCCGAGACGCGAGAGGCGATCCTTGGCGTAGGGCTTCGTCGACGCGTCGGTGATGCGGCGCTGGGCCATGCGTCCGATGTCGGATGCCGCGGGCTCGACGGGCGGGAAGTCCGGCCACCACGCGATGACGGGCGCATCCGGCAGCAGGAGCCCCGTCACGAGGCCCTCCTGGTTGCTCGCGACATCGCCCTGCGCGCGCAGCACCACGACTTCGCTGGCGCCGGCGTCGCCACCGACGCGGATCTGGGCGTCGAGCTTGGCGTCGCCGTCGGGGTTCGCGATCAGCACGATGACGCGCATCGGGTGCTCGCGCGAGGCGTCGTTGGCGGCCTCGATCGCCTCTTCGTGCAGGCCGTGGGTCGTAACGATCACCAGGGTGAGCACGCGTCCGAGGGCGACGGCGCCACCCTCCTCGCGCACGCTCACGAGCGAACGCGCGATCTTCGACACCGTGGTGTCGGGCAGGTCGACGATCATGGACGCCTCCAGACGCGGCCGTCGCGGGCCAGGAGTTCATCGGCTGAGGGAGGGCCCCACGAGCCGGGAGAGTATTGTTCGAGCGGTCCGCCCTCGGAGCTCCAGAACTCCTCGACGGGGTCGAGGATCTTCCACGAGAGCTCGACCTCTTCGTGACGGGGGAACAGCGGCGGGTCGCCCAGCAGCACGTCGAGGATGAGGCGTTCGTACGCCTCGGGGCTGGACTCGGTGAATGCGTGGCCGTAGCCGAAGTCCATCGTGACGTCGCGGACTTCGTTGCCTGCACCGGGTACCTTCGAGCCGAACCGGATCGTCACTCCTTCGTCCGGCTGCACGCGGATCACGAGCGCGTTCTGTCCGAGCTCGAGCGTCTGATTGCGCTGGAACAGCAGCTGCGGCGCACGCTTGAAGACGACGGCGATCTCCGTCACCCGCCGCCCCAAGCGCTTGCCCGTGCGCAAGTAGAAGGGCACCCCCGCCCAGCGGCGGGTCGCGATCTCGAGCTTCACGGCCGCGTACGTCTCGGTCGTCGAGTCCGGGTTCATCCCGTCCTCTTCGAGGAAGCCGGTGACCTTCTCGCCACCCTGCCAGCCGCCACCGTACTGACCTCGTGCCGTGGCCGTGGACAGATCATCGGGCAGGCGCACCGCCGCGAGCACCTTCTCCTTCTCCGCGCGCAGATCCTTCGCGTCCATCGAGATGGGCTCCTCCATCGCGGTCAGTGCGAGCAGCTGGAGAAGGTGGTTCTGGATGACGTCGCGTGCCGCGCCGATACCGTCGTAATAGCCCGCGCGGCCTCCGACGCCGATGTCCTCGGCCATCGTGATCTGCACGTGGTCGACGTAATTGGCGTTCCACAGCGGCTCGTACAGCTCGTTCGCGAAGCGCAGCGCGAGGATGTTCTGCACCGTCTCCTTACCGAGGTAGTGGTCGATGCGGAAGA
>NZ_MKRU01000061.1:0-9581 GCF_001897985.1 Microbacterium sp. 69-7
GAGACGCACTCACGCGAGGAGCTGGACCGCGCCGGCGACCTCGGCGCCACGCTCATCGGCGTCAACGCCCGCAACCTCTCCACGTTCGAGCTGGACCGCGACCTGTTCGGCTCGCTCGCGGAGCATTTCCCCGCGGATGCGATCAAGATCGCCGAGTCGGCGGTGCTTGCGCCCGCCGACGTCGCGCACTATCGGGCCGACGGCGCCGATGTCGTGCTCGTCGGCGAAGCGCTCGTCACCAACGACCCCGTGACCACCCTGCACGCTTTCCTGGAGGCCGGATCATGAGCCTGCGCGACCAGCACGGACCCTTCTTCGGCGACTTCGGGGGACGGTACATGCCCGAGTCGCTCATCGCCGCCATCGACGAGCTGACGGCGGAGTACGAAGCGGCCAAGGCCGACCCTGCCTTCGCCGCCGAATTCGAAAGCCTGCTGCACTCCTATGCGGGCCGGCCGTCGGCTCTCACCGAAGTGCCCCGCTTCGCCGAGCATGCCGGAGGCGCGCGCATCTTCTTGAAGCGCGAGGATCTGAACCACACCGGCTCGCACAAGATCAACAACGTCATCGGTCAGGCGCTGCTGACGAAGCGACTCGGTAAGAAGCGCGTGATCGCCGAGACCGGCGCCGGTCAGCACGGCGTCGCAACCGCGACCGCAGCGGCCCTGTTCGGTTTCGAATGCACCGTCTACATGGGCGAGGTCGACACCGAGCGCCAAGCGCTCAACGTCGCCCGCATGCGGCTGCTGGGCGCCGAGGTCATCCCCGTCACGACCGGATCGCGCACCCTGAAGGACGCCATCAACGAGGCGTACCGCGACTGGGTCGCTTCCGTCGAGACGACGAACTACATCTTCGGGACGGCCGCCGGTCCGCACCCCTTCCCGGCGATGGTGCGCGACTTCCAGAAGATCATCTCCGAGGAAGCCCGCGCGCAGCTGCTCGCCGAAACGGGACGCCTGCCCGACGCGGTCGTCGCCTGCGTCGGCGGCGGCTCCAACGCGATCGGCATGTTCGATGCGTTCCTCGATGACGACGGCGTCAAGCTCTACGGCGTCGAGGCGGCCGGCGACGGCGTCGACACGCCCAAGCACGCGGCGTCCATCGAGCGCGGGCGCCCCGGCATCCTCCACGGGGCCAAGACGTTCGTCCTGCAGGACGAGGACGGCCAGACCGTCGAGTCCCACTCGATCTCCGCCGGACTGGACTATCCCGGTGTCGGTCCCGAGCACGCCTGGCTCGCCGACATCGGCCGCGCCCAGTACATTCCGGCGACGGATGCCGAGGCGATGGACGCGCTGCGCCTGCTGTCGCAGACGGAGGGCATCATCCCGGCGATCGAGTCCGCGCACGCGCTGGCCGGCGCCCTGCGCTTGGGCCGCGAGCTCGGACCCGACGCCCTCATCGCCGTCAGCCTGTCGGGACGCGGCGACAAGGACATGGACACGGCTGCGCGCTGGTTCGGCCTCTACGACGAGGGGGCAGAGGCATGACCTCGCGCGTGGCGGCCGCGATCGACGCGGCGAAGGCGGACGGTCGCGGCGCCTTCGTCGGCTACCTGCCGCTCGGCTACCCCGACCTGCAGACGAGCATCGACGCCGCCGTGGCTCTGGCGGAGAACGGCGCCGACGTCCTCGAGCTCGGCCCGCCCTACTCGGACCCCGTCATGGACGGTCTCGTCATCCAGGAGGCCACACAGGCCGCGCTGGCGGCGGGATTCCGCCTCCGCGACACCTTCACCGCGGTGCGGGCCATCGCCGACCGGGTCGATGTCCCCATCCTCGTGATGACGTACTGGAACCCGGTCCTGCAGTACGGCGTGGACCGCTTCGCCGACGACCTCGTGGCCGCCGGCGGCGCGGGTCTGATCACGCCCGATATCACCCCCGACTCCGCACCGGACTGGATCGCCGCCTCCGAGCGCACCGGTCTCGACCGCGTCTTCCTGGGCGCCCCGACCTCGACCGACGAGCGACTGCGCATGATCGCCGCGGCGTCGACCGGCTTCGTCTACACGGTGTCGACGATGGGTATCACGGGCGAACGCGCGGAGCTGGATGCCGCGGCGCGCACGCTCGTGGCGCGACTGCGCACCTTCGGTGTCGACCACGCCTGCGTCGGCATCGGCATCTCGACGCCCGCGCAGGTCAGCGCCGTCCTGGAGTACGCGGACGGCGCGATCGTGGGAACGGCCCTCGTCCGGGCGCTGCGCGACGGGGGCGTGGAGGCCCTCGCCGCAGAGACCCGCGCCCTGACGGCCGGCGCCGGGCGCTGACGCCTCCGCGGCGAGACGTGACGGCACCGGCGGCGAAGTAGACTGCCCCTCGTGCTTTCCTCCGCCTCCGTCGTCGCCAGCATCCCGAGCCCGCCGATCAGTTCCTTCCAGGTCGGTCCGCTGACGATTCACTTCTACGCCCTGTGCATCCTCGCGGGCATCGTCGTCGCGGCTTTCATGACCAACCACCGTCTCACCAAGCGTGGCGCGGAATCGTGGGTCGTCATCGACATCTGCCTGCTCGCCGTGCCCCTGGCGATCATCGGCGCGCGCGCCTTTCACGTCGTGACCCACTGGGGGTTCTACTTCGAGCAGGGACGCGAGTGGTGGAACCCGTTCGTGCGCGACGCGATCTGGAACGTGTGGGACGGCGGCATCGCGATCTTCGGCGCGCTCATCGGCGGCGCGATCGGCGCGTGGCTCGGCTGCAAGTGGACCGGCATCCGGTTCTGGACCTTCGCCGACGCGCTCGCTCCGGGCCTGCTGCTCGCGCAGGCGCTGGGCCGCTTCGGAAACTGGTTCAACCAGGAGCTGTACGGGCTTCCCACCGATCTGCCCTGGGGCCTGCAGATCGACTACCCGAACCCGGCCTGGCCGGTCGGCCTCCCCGCCGGAACGCTCTTCCACCCCACTTTCCTCTACGAGGTCATCTGGAACACGATGGGCGTGATCGTGCTGCTGTGGGCTGGTCACCGCTTCCGCCTGCAGTGGGGTCGCCTGTTCGCGTTCTACCTCGTCTGGTACAGCGCAGGTCGCATCGTGTGGGAGAGCATCCGCATCGACCCGAGCGAAGTGTTCTTCGGTCTGCGCACCAACGTCTGGGCGGCGATCTTCGGCGTGCTGGTGGGAATCGTCATCTTCGCCGTGCAGACCCGCCGCCACCCGGGCTTCGAGCCGTCGCCGTACATGCGCGGTCGTGAGCGGGGCGGGGCTGTACAATCGCAGAACACCGATGAATTCGTGGACGTCAGCGCACCCCCGACAGCCGAATCCATCGCGGACGCAGCCACAAGCACTGTCACGTCGAAGTAGCACCGCCCCGATGCGCACGATGCTTCGACTTCTCCTCCGCTGAATACACCTCCGCTGAATGCCCAGGGCCGACGTCGTCCCCGATCAGTTTGACCATGAGGACGGTTGCCATGGCTTCGAGCCCCCGTCGTGAGAAGACCCACGAAGAACCCGAGATGCGCCCCGCATCGGGTTTCCCCGCCAAGCAGGGGATGTACAACCCCGCGTTCGAGAAGGACGCCTGCGGCCTGGCGATGGTCGCCACGCTGCGCGGAGAGCCCGGGCATGACATCGTCGAGCTCGCGCTGACGGCGCTGCGCAACCTCGAGCACCGCGGGGCCATCGGCTCCGACGCCGGTACCGGTGATGGCGCCGGCATCCTCACGCAGATGCCCGACGCGTTCCTGCGCGCCGTGGTGGACTTCGAGCTGCCCCCGGTCGGGCAGTACGCCGCCGGCATGGCGTTCCTTCCGCTCGACGAGGCCGCCCGCGCCGACATCAAGGCGGGCGTCGAGCGCATCGCCGAGACCGAGGGTCTGACGGTGCTCGGCTGGCGCGACGTCCCGACCGAGCAGGAGCACCTCGGCAAGCTGGCATACGAGGCCCGCCCGCACTTCGAGCAGCTCTTCGTCTCGCGCCCCGCCGTCGGTGACGCGCCCGCCCTGAGCGGGATCGAGCTCGACCGGCGCGTCTACCGCCTGCGCAAGCGGGCCCGTCGCGAGCATGACGCCTACTTCGTGTCGCTCAGCGCGCGCACGCTCGGCTACAAGGGCATGGTCACGACGCTCCAGCTCGAGCCGTTCTACCCCGACCTGCAGGACGAGCGCTTCCAGAGCGAGCTGGCGGTCGTGCACTCGCGCTACTCGACCAACACGTTCCCGTCGTGGCCGCTCGCGCAGCCCTTGCGCATGCTGGCCCACAACGGCGAGATCAACACCGTCGGCGCCAACCGCAACTGGATGCGCGCCCGTCAGTCGCAGCTCGAGTCCGAGCTGATCGGCGACATCCGCCCGCTGCTGCCGATCTGCACCGAGGGCGCGAGCGACTCGGCATCCTTCGACGAGGTGCTCGAACTGCTCACCCTGACGGGACGCAGCCTGCCGCACGCGGTGATGATGATGGTGCCGGAAGCCTACGAGAAGCAGGCCGACATCGCGCCGGACCTTCGCGCGTTCTACGAGTACCACTCGATGCAGATGGAGCCCTGGGACGGCCCCGCCGCCCTCATCTTCACCGACGGCACCCTCGTCGGCGCGACGCTCGACCGCAACGGTCTGCGCCCGGGTCGCTGGACGGAGACCACCGACGGACTCGTCGTCATCGGCAGCGAGACCGGTGTGCTCGACTTCGCCCCGGAGCGCATCAAGCGCCGGGGGCGTCTGCGCCCCGGACGCATGTTCGTGGTCGACACCGCCCAGCGTCGCGTCATCGAGGACGACGAGGTCAAGGCTGAGCTGGCCGCACTGCAGCCGTGGCAGGAATGGCTGGATGCCGGTCGCGTGCGCCTGAAGGAGCTGCCCGAGCGCGAGCACATCGTGCACCCAATCGCCTCGATCACCCGCCGTCAGCGCACCTTCGGATACACCGAGGAGGAGGTGCGCATCCTCCTCACGCCCATGGGACAGAACGGCGCCGAGCCGCTCGGCGCCATGGGATCGGACACGCCGATCGCGGTGCTCAGCAAGCGTCCGCGCCTGCTGTTCGACTACTTCGTGCAGCAGTTCGCGCAGGTCACCAACCCGCCGCTGGACTCGATCCGTGAAGAGGTCGTGACCTCGCTCGCCCTCGGGCTCGGCCCCGAGCGCAACCTCCTGGAGTGGGGCCCCGAGCACACGCGCACGATCACTCTGGACTTCCCGGTGATCGACAACGACGAGCTCGCCAAGCTGCAGAACATCGACAAGGCGCTGCCCGGGCGTCGCTCCGTGACCATCCGCGGCCTGTATCACCTGGAGCACGGCGAGGACGCGCTCGAGCGCCGCCTCGAGGAGATCTCGGCCGAAGTGGATGCCGCGATCGCCGACGGCGCCGAGTTCATCATCCTGAGCGACCGCGACTCCAACAAAGATCTGGTGCCGATCCCGTCGCTGCTCATGCTGTCGGCCGTGCACCACCACCTCATCCGCCAGGAGAACCGGATGAAGGTCGGTCTCGTCGTGGAGGCCGGGGACGTGCGCGAGGTGCACCACGTCGCCACGCTCATCGGCTACGGCGCTTCGGCCGTCAACCCGTACCTGGCGATGGAAACCGTCGAGTACCTCGTCCGGGCCGGGTTCATCACGGGGATCACCCCCGAGAAGGCCGTCAAGAACCTCATCTACGCGCTCGGCAAGGGCGTGCTGAAGATCATGTCGAAGATGGGCATCTCCACGGTGTCGTCGTACGCCGGGTCCCAGGTCTTCGAGGCCGTGGGCCTGTCGGAGGAGTTCGTCCGCAAGTACTTCACGGGTACCGAGACGAAACTCGGCGGCGTCGGGGTGCGCGAGATCGCGGTCGAGAACCAGGCCCGCCACGATTACGCGTATCCCGAGGACGGCGCGGCACGCGCACACGAGCGGCTGTGGACCGGCGGCGAGTACCAGTGGCGCCGCGACGGTGCACCGCACCTGTTCACGCCCGACACGGTCTTCCGCCTGCAGCACTCGACGCGCACGCGGCGCTACGACATCTTCCGGGAGTACACGAAGCTCATCGACGACCAGGCGGCAGAGCTCAAGACGCTGCGCGGGATGTTCCGACTGAAGACCGGCGTGCGTCCGCCCGTACCGATCGACGAGGTGGAGCCCGTCTCCTCGATCGTCAAGCGTTTCTCCACGGGTGCGATGAGCTACGGCTCGATCTCGAAAGAAGCGCACGAGACCCTCGCCATCGCGATGAACTCGATCGGGGCGAAGTCGAACACGGGTGAAGGCGGCGAGGATGTCGAGCGCCTCCTCGACCCGCAGCGTCGCAGCGCCATCAAGCAGGTCGCCTCGGGGCGTTTCGGTGTCACGAGCATGTACCTCACGCACGCCGACGACATCCAGATCAAGCTCGCCCAGGGGGCGAAGCCGGGCGAAGGAGGCCAGCTGCCTCCCGGAAAGGTCTACCCGTGGATCGCGCGGACGCGCGGCGGCACCCCCGGCGTCGGCCTCATCTCGCCCCCGCCGCACCACGACATCTACTCGATCGAAGATCTCAAGCAGCTCATCTTCGACGTCAAGCGTGCGAACCCGAAGGCGCGCGTTCACGTCAAGCTCGTGAGCCAGTCGGGCATCGGGGCCGTCGCGGCGGGAACCGCGAAGGCTCTCGCCGACGTCATCCTCGTCTCGGGGCACGACGGCGGCACGGGCGCGAGCCCGCTGAACTCGCTGAAGCACGCCGGCACGCCGTGGGAGCTGGGTCTGGCCGAGACGCAGCAGACGCTCATGCTGAACGACATGCGCGACCGTGTCGTGGTGCAGGCGGACGGTCAGCTCAAGACCGGCCGCGACGTCGTGATCGCCGCGCTGCTGGGCGCCGAGGAGTTCGGCTTCGCCACCACCGCGCTCGTGGTCGAGGGCTGCATCATGATGCGCGTCTGCCACCTCGACACCTGCCCGGTCGGTGTGGCGACCCAGAACCCGGTGCTGCGCAGCCGCTTCACCGGCAAGCCGGAGTTCGTCGTCAACTTCATGGAGTTCCTCGCGCAGGAAGTGCGCGAGTACCTCGCCGAGCTGGGCTTCCGCTCGATCGAAGAGGCCGTCGGCCACTCCGAGATGCTCGACATGAACGGCGCGATCGACCATTGGAAGGCCAGCGGACTCGATCTGACGCCGATCCTGGAGGGCCCGGCGTTCGCCCAGGACGTGCCGCGTCGCCACCTGCGCAACCAGGAGCACGAGCTGGACCATCACTTCGATGTACCGCTGATCGAGCGCGCTCAGGACGTCATCGCCCACGGCGGGCACTTCTCCATCGACCTGCCGATCCGCAACACCGAACGTGCCGTGGGCACGATGCTCGGCAACCGGGTCACCCTCGCTCACGGCGAGCACGGCCTGCCGGCGGGCACCATCGAGATCAATCTCACCGGCTCGGCCGGTCAGTCCTTCGGCGCCTTCCTGCCGTCGGGCATCACCCTGCGACTCGAGGGCGACTCGAACGACTACGTCGGCAAGGGATTGTCGGGAGGCGAGATCATCGTCCGCCCGCCCCGCGGCGCAACCTTCGATGCGGCACAGAACGTCATCGCGGGCAACGTGATCGGCTACGGCGCCACGCAGGGCACGCTGTTCCTGCGCGGAGTGGTGGGGGAGCGCTTCCTCGTGCGCAACTCGGGGGCGACCGCCGTCGTCGAGGGTGTCGGCGACCACGCGCTCGAGTACATGACCGGCGGCCTGGCCGTCATCCTCGGACCGACCGGGCGCAACCTCGGAGCCGGCATGTCGGGCGGCACCGCGTACATCTACAAGCTCGACCGCGCTCTCGTGAACCGCGAGGCGCTCGCCAGCGGCGAACTCGAACTGCTGGAGATGGGTTCGGGTGACGTCGAGATCCTGCGCGATCTCCTTCAACGGCACGTGACCGAGACCGACTCGGTGCTCGCAGCCGCTCTCTTGGACGATCTCGAGGCCGAGGCCGCGAACTTCGTCCGTGTCCTGCCGCGCGACTACGCCGCGGTACTGCAGACCCGCCAGGAGGCTGCCGCCGAGGGGCTCGACCCCGACAGCGACGTCGTCTGGACCCGCATCCTGGAGGTGACCGGTGGCTGACCCGAAGGGCTTCCTGAAGACCACCGAGCGCGAGCTCCCGGCGCGCCGGCCGGTTCCCGTGCGCATCATGGACTGGAAAGAGGTCTACGAGCCGGGCGACACCGCCGTCCTGCGTCGTCAGGCCGGCCGCTGCATGGACTGCGGCATCCCGTTCTGTCACAAGGGCTGCCCGCTGGGCAACCTGATCCCGGAGTGGAACGACCTCACCTGGCGCGGCGAGGGTCGCGCCGCGATCGAGCGCCTCCACGCCACGAACAACTTCCCGGAGTTCACGGGGCGGCTGTGCCCGGCGCCGTGCGAGAGCTCGTGCGTGCTCGGTATCAACCAGCCGGCGGTCACGATCAAGCAGATCGAGGTCTCGACGATCGACGAGGCCTTCGCCAACGGCTGGGTAGAGCCCGAGCCGCCGGCGCGGCTGACCGGCAAGACCGTCGCGGTCGTCGGCTCCGGTCCGGCCGGACTCGCCGCAGCCCAGCAACTGACACGCGCGGGCCACACCGTCGCGGTGTACGAGCGTGACGACCGCATCGGCGGTCTGCTGCGCTACGGCATCCCCGACTTCAAGATGGAGAAGCGCCACCTCGAGTCACGCCTGCGTCAGATGCAGGACGAGGGCACGCGATTCCGCGCGGGCGTCGAGATCGGCAAGGACATCTCCTGGAGCGATCTGCGTGCCCGCTACGACGCGGTCGTCATCGCCACGGGAGCCACACTCCCGCGCGAGCTCGCCATCCCCGGGCGCGACCTGGCCGGTGTGCACTTCGCGATGGAGTACCTCATCGAGTCGAACAAGGCCGTCGCCGGCGACCAGGTTCCGCAGCAGATCCACGCCGAGGGCAAGCACGTGATCGTCATCGGCGGCGGTGACACCGGTGCGGACTGCATCGGAACCGCGCACCGCCAGGGCGCGCTCAGCGTCACGAACCTCGCCATCGGCAAGCAGCCGCCGGCGAACCGGCCCGACCACCAGCCGTGGCCGATGACGCCGACCGTCTTCGAGGTCTCTTCGGCACACGAGGAGGGCGGGCAGCGCAGCTTCCTGGCCTCGACGGTGGAGTTCCTGGGCAACGAGGCGGGAGAGGTGCGCGCTCTCCGCGTTGCGGAGACGGAATACCTGCCCGACGGCCGCCGGGTACCTCGCAGCGGCACCGAGCGCGAGATCCCCGCTGACCTCATCCTCATCGCGATGGGTTTTACCGGCCCCGAACGCACCGAACTCGAATCGCAGCTCGGTACCGTGTTCACGGGCCGCGGCAACGTCGAGCGCGGCGATGACTACCAGACGACCGCGCCCGGCGTGTTCGTCGCCGGAGACGCCGGTCGTGGACAGTCCCTGATCGTCTGGGCGATCGCGGAGGGTCGCGCCGCGGCGGCGGCCGTCGACGAGTACCTCATGGGACGCACGAGCCTGCCGTCACCGGTGCGCCCGACCGACGTCGCGATCGGCCTTCAGCCCGCGTAGGCTGAAATCACCCCCGAACAACCCATAGAGACCGGAGAGTCTTCAGTGAGACGCGCGAAGATCGTCGCAACCCTGGGTCCGGCCACCGAATCGTATGAGA
>NZ_MKRU01000062.1:0-6345 GCF_001897985.1 Microbacterium sp. 69-7
GTTCGGCGGCGCCGGCGTCGGCAAGACCGTCCTGATCCAGGAGATGATCCAGCGCGTCGCTCAGGACCACGGCGGCGTGTCGGTGTTCGCCGGCGTCGGTGAGCGCACCCGTGAGGGCAACGACCTGATCGGCGAGATGGAGGAGGCGGGAGTCTTCGACAAGACGGCCCTCGTCTTCGGCCAGATGGACGAGCCGCCGGGGACGCGTCTGCGTGTCGCTCTGTCGGCCCTCACGATGGCGGAGTACTTCCGCGACGTGCAGAAGCAGGACGTGCTGCTGTTCATCGACAACATCTTCCGCTTCACCCAGGCCGGCTCGGAGGTCTCGACGCTGCTCGGCCGTATGCCGTCCGCCGTGGGTTACCAGCCCAACCTGGCCGATGAGATGGGTGTGCTCCAGGAGCGCATCACCTCGACCCGCGGTCACTCGATCACCTCGCTGCAGGCGATCTACGTCCCGGCCGACGACTACACCGACCCGGCCCCGGCGACGACGTTCGCCCACCTCGACGCGACGACCGAGCTTTCGCGCGAGATCGCGTCGAAGGGTCTGTACCCCGCCATCGACCCGCTGACGTCGACCAGCCGGATCCTCGACCCCCGTTACATCGGTGAGGATCACTACCGCGTCGCCACGGCCGTGAAGCAGATCCTCCAGAAGAACAAGGAACTGCAGGAGATCATCGCCATCCTGGGTGTCGACGAGCTCTCCGAAGAGGACAAGATCGTCGTGTCGCGCGCACGCCGCATTCAGCAGTTCCTCTCGCAGAACACCTACATGGCGAAGAAGTTCACCGGTGTGGAAGGCTCCACGGTTCCGATCAAGGAGACCATCGAGTCCTTCGACGCGATCGTGAAGGGTGACTTCGACCACGTCGCCGAGCAGGCGTTCTTCAACGTCGGCGGCATCTCCGACGTCGAGGAGAAGTGGGCGCAGATCCAGAAGGAGAACAGCTGACATGGCGCTGACCGTCACCCTCGTCTCCGCGGAGGAGGAGGTCTGGCACGGCGAGGCGAACCTCGTCGTGGCGAAGACCGTCGAGGGCGAGATCGGCTTCATGACCGGTCACGAGCCCGTCCTCGCGATCCTTGCCGAAGGCCAGGTGCGCATCACGCAGTCCGACGGTACGAAGGTCGTCGCCAGTGCGCAGGACGGCTTCCTCTCGATGGAAGGCAATGAGCTGACCATCGTGGCCGGTCACGCCGCTCTCGAGTCCTGATCGGCCGCTGAGTACCGCCAGCAACCACTCCCCGCTCGAGAACGCATCGTTTCTCGGGCGGGGAGTGGTTTTCGTTGTGCGCGAGGAGACCACCCATGCTGATCCTGTTGCCGCCGTCGGAGACCAAGCGTCCCGGCGGGCGTGAGCGATCTCTCGACATCGGCGCGCTCGCGCTCCCCGAGCTGCGCGCGGCGCGCGACGCGGCGGTGGACGCGCTCGTCGCATTGAGTGGCGACGAAGAGCACGCTGCGCGCGTGCTCAAGCTGTCGCGGCGCCAGCGCGAGGACATCGCCCACAATGCGACGCTGCGCAGCGCACCGACGTTGCCGGCGGTCGACCGCTACACGGGGGTGCTCTTCGATGCGCTGGATGCCGCCACCTTGGACGCGGCGTCGCGGCGTTGGCTGGGCGCTCACGTGCTCATCCACTCCGCACCCTTCGGGCCGGTCGGCGCTCTCGACGCCATCCCGACCTATCGGCTCGCCGCCGGAACGGCGCTTCCCGGCATCCCGCCCCTGCGACGACACTGGGCGGGTGAGGTCACCGAGGCTTTACGTGCCGCCGCGCCCTCGTTCATCCTGGATCTGCGCTCCGAGGCCTACGTCGCCCTCGGCCCCGTTCCCGCGGAGGTGGATTCGGCCTACCTGCGGGTGGTGACGATCGGTGAGGATGGCGTGACGCGCGCGCTCAACCACTTCAACAAGCACGGCAAAGGCGCCGTGGTCAGACGGCTCGCGCAGACCCGCCCGCGCATCGCGACGCGCAAGGCGCTGATGGCGTGGGCCGACACGGCCGGGGTAGCTTTGCGCGACGGTGCGTCGGGAGAGATCGACCTCGTCGTCTGATCAGTCGTGTTCCGTGTTGGCGGCGGTCCGCTCGGTGTTCTCGGCAATGGCTACGAGGGCGACCCCGGACTCGATGATGAAGCGCAGCACGACGACGGCGAGGAACGCGACGACGGGAACGACGATCAACGTCGACAGGATGAGCGCGATGCCACCGCCCACGTTCCACCACAGCGAACCGATGCCGGAGATGAGGCCCCACAGGAACGTCGCGATGAAGGCGATGCCGATCGCGACGAGGCCCACGAGATAGAAGACGCTTGCCAATCTGCGAGTGATGAACCGCGTGAACGACAGGTCGAACAGGGCGGAGAGGAAGCCGCGACCGATGTCGTCGAGGTCGCCGACCAGCCGTGGAACCCCCGTGTCGTCGACACCGGCGATGCCCGCCCCGGATGCCGTGTCGCGCGACACCTCCTCTGCGGGACGTTCCGGCAACGGCGGCAGTGTGGGCTCGGTCATCGGTGGATCCTTCCGGCGCGGGCGGGGGTGGCCCCAGGGTAGCGCTCCGGCCGACGCGCGATGCGACGAAACGCTCCGCGGGATCCCTCGCGCCCGTGGCTCCACTACCAATACGATGTGAGCCGGAGCCGGCCACGGTGGTCGCGCTCGACGGCGAGAATCGCCGGGGGAGGTACTCATGGATGATTACTCGGGCGGGAGCGCTGCGGCCGCCGCAGCTGCCCTGATCGTGTTTGCGTTCTTCATCTTCATCTTCGCGGTGATCGGCTACGTGATCAGTGCGTTCTTCCTGATGAAGATCTTCGACAAGGCGGGAGTCCAGGGCAAGTGGCGCGCCTGGGTGCCGATCTACAACTTCATGGTGTTCGCCAAGCTCGGCGACGTCAGCCCGTGGGTCATGCTGGGCGCCATCCTGGTGTCCGGTGTGCTGAACCAGGTCCCGGTTCTCGGGTGGATCATCGCGCTGCTCCCGGTCGCTGTGGGTGCACTGGCCGCGTGGCGAGTGGGCCTGAAGCTGCAGAAGGAGACCCCCTGGGTCATCCTCTATGTGCTGCTCGGCCTGGTCTGGCTCGGCATCCTCGCCTTCGACAAGTCGCGCTGGAACACGAACGTGCCGCCCGCGCCGTGGGCGGCGAACGGCTTCCTCGCCGATCGCACCGTCTGGCAGGGCGTTCCCGTCCAGACGTCGGCGGCGCCCGGAGGCTACACGCCTCCGGCGGGCTACCAGCCTCCGGCGCCTCCGGCGGGCTACCAGCCGCCGGCGCCTCCGGCCGGATACCAGCCGCCCGCGCCGCCCGCGGCCACCGAGCCGCCGGCGGCCCCTGAGTCGCCGACCACGGAGCCGCCCAGCGCTCCGGAGCCGCCGCGCTCCTGAGCGGCATCGACCGTCCTCGCCCGCCCGGGTGCACTGACAGCGCACCCGGGCGGGCGCGCGTGGCGGTCGGGTGGCCTGATGCTCGACCTGCTCCTTCGAGGCGTCCGCCGGTGCCGCAGCGGACTCCGCCCCGGCTGCGCCGCCTGTCGGCGGGGTGCAGACCCGCCCCGTCCACTAGAGTGGGACTGTGCCCGAAGCCGCGACTCACTCGCGCACCCTCCCGCTCGCGGATGGTGCGATCGAACTGCAGTGGGCGGAGCTGACCCACACGGGGCGTCGGCGTGAGGTCAACCAGGACGCCGTCCTCGCACGCTACCCGCTGTTCGTGGTCGCCGACGGGATGGGCGGCCACATCGGTGGTGAGATCGCCAGCAGCAGCACGATCGCACGCCTGGAGTCGATGGTCGGCAAGGGCGAGGTCAGCCCTAAGAACATCGAGAAGGCGCTCTCCAAGGCGGTCGGGGACATCGCTTCGCACCCCGAAGCCACCGATGACGGCACCGGGACGACGGTGACCGGGGTCTACCTCGACACGTCTACCGCCGAACCCACGTGGGTGACTCTCAACATCGGCGATTCGCGGGTCTATCTCTTCCGCGACGGTGGCCTTGCCCAGGTCACGACCGATCATTCCGTCGTCCAAGAGCTCATCGCTGCGGGACGCCTCAGCCCTGAAGAGGCCGAGAACCACCCGTACGGAAACGTGATCACGCGCGCCGTCGGTCCCTCCGACGGTGTCGCGCCCGACTACGTGCGACTCGAGGTCGTCGACGGCGATCGCTTCGTGATCTGCAGCGATGGCCTCACGAAAGAGCTGACGGATTACG
Organism: Microbacterium sp. 69-7; assembly: GCF_001897985.1. Taxonomy (NCBI): domain Bacteria; kingdom Bacillati; phylum Actinomycetota; class Actinomycetes; order Micrococcales; family Microbacteriaceae; genus Microbacterium; species Microbacterium sp. 69-7. Next base: position 4,229 of record NZ_MKRU01000062.1, read on the forward strand.
GCATCCTGCACTTCCTCCTGCAGCACGACGATCCGGCCGCCGCGGCGGCGGCCATGCTCGACGCCGCGCTGGAGAACGGCGGTCGCGACAACATCACGATCATCGTGCTGAACGTGCACCGCACCGGCTCCTCCCCAACGGTGGACTGACGTCCGTCGTGCACCGGTCGCCCCGGTGCGCGTCGCACCGGGGCGCCGCCCCGCTTGACTGCAGGCATGACCGATGTCGACGATCTCGACGACGAGCCGCTCCGCCTGCCGCCCGCCCCGACGCCGCCGGCGCGGGCACCGCTGCCGATCCTGACCGCCATCGTTCCCGTCGTCGGTGCGCTGGTGCTCTGGCGCATCACGGGGTCGGTTCACTCCCTCTGGTTCGCCGCGCTCGGACCGCTCGTCGCGGGGGCCTCGTTCGTCGACGGGCTGCGGACGGCCCGGCGTGCCCGACGGCGTGCCGGGCGTGAGGACCTCCGTGCGCTGGCGCACCTGGAGGAGGCGGTCGCTCGGCGGCACGAGGCGGAGCGTCGCCGTGCGTGGCGGCGTACCCCCGACGTGGCGACGCTGTGCGCCGACGAGGCAGAGGTGTGGCGCTCGGTGCCCGGACGTGATGAGGCACTGGTGGTCGGTCGCGGGGAGGGGGTGAGCACTCTGCGGATGGAGGGCGAGCCCGCCGACGACGCCGCGCGCGCGTTGCGACGGCGAGCCCGGCGCCTGGAGGACGCGCCCGTGACCGTGCCTCTGCATGCGGGACTCGCCGTGCGCGGCCCCGCGGCACAGGCCACGGCGGTGGTCCGGGCACTCGTGATGCAGATCTGCCTCGTGCGTGCTCCCGGTCGGGTCCGGATCGCCGACCCCGAGGCCGTGGGGGAGATCCTGGGCGACGTGTCGCCTCTGCCGCATGCTTTCGCGAGTGCCGGGGATGCGCTGGTGCTCGCCGACGGCGCGGCCCGCCTCGCCTCGGATGCCGATATCCCGATCGTCGTCCTGGCCGACGACGCCCCGCCGCCGACGCGCTGTCGCGCCGTCCTGACTCTCCACGGTGGTGATGAGGCGGTCCTTGACCACGAGGGATCGACACGTTCGGTGCGCATCGAGGCGTTGTCGGCGGCGCAGGCGTCCGAAGTGGCGGCCATGCTCTCGGAGCGAGCTCGCGAGCTGGGTCACCGCGGTGATGCTCCCGTCGCATTCGAGGAGCTCGTCGACGATTGCTCCGGCGCGGGACTGACCGCCGCCATCGGCGTGAGCGCGGGAGAGGTCGTCACGGTCGACCTCGTGGCCGACGGGCCGCACGCGGTCGTGGTGGGTACGACCGGCTCCGGCAAGAGCGAGCTGCTCGTCACCTGGGCGGCCGGCCTGTGTCGCGGACGACACATCGGTGAGGTCTGCCTGCTCCTCATCGACTTCAAGGGCGGCCGGTCCTTCGACGCCCTCGCGGCGCTCCCGCACGTCGCCGGGATCGTGACCGACCTGGATGACCGCGCGGCGGTGCGTGCGGTGGAGAGCCTGCGAGCCGAGATCCGACGTCGAGAACGCGTTCTCGCCGAGCACGGTGCTCGTGATGTGGAGGAGGCCGCGGGAGCGCTGCCGCGGCTCGTCGTGATCGTCGACGAGTTCGCCGCGCTGGTGGCCGCGCACCCCGAGATGCACGAACTGTTCTCGGATGTCGCGGCGCGTGGCCGGGCACTCGGCATCCACGCGATCCTGGCATCTCAGCGCGCAGCCGGAGCGTTCCGCGATGGGCTGCTGGCCAATGCGCCGCTGCGGATCGCACTGCGCACCCTCGACGCCGCAGACTCGCGGGCCGTGATCGGGGTCGACGACGCCGTGCGGCTGCCTGGGCGCGCCGAGGCCCGGGGGACGGCGCTCCTGCGGCGTGCGGCTGACGTCGATCCACAGCGCGTGCGGATGGCGCGATGCTCCCCGGTCGCGCTCGCGGCGATCAGCGATGCGGCGGGAAATGACCGCGCGACGGCGCCGTGGCTGCCCCCGCTTCCTCCCGTGGTGGGCCTGGATCGGGTTGCGGTGACCGGTCGTATCGCTCTGGGGCTTTCGGACGAACCGGAGCATCAGCGGCAGGCACCGGTGCTGCTGCCCCTGGCGGCGACGGCGCTGGCGGTGATC
>NZ_MKRU01000062.1:6353-15893 GCF_001897985.1 Microbacterium sp. 69-7
GCTGCCGCAGCCCCCGACGTGGGTGTCCGAAGACCCCGAGGCGGCATGGGATGCCGTGGGCGCCGCCGCCGTCGGCCGGCGCGACGGGACGGGTGTGGTGGTCGACGACGTCGATGCGCTGCTGACCCGCTATCCCGCGGAGTACGCGGCGGAGATGATGGTGCGCATCGAGCGGCTCGTGCGGGACGCCGGACAGAGCGGAGGCCTCGTCGTGCTCTCCGCGGCGAGATGTGCGGGGTCGCTCGCCCGTCTGCTGGAGCTGATCCCGCACCGCGCCATCTTGCCGCTGGCGACACGCGCCGACCACGTGGCGGCCGGAGGCGACGGATCCGACCATGTCCGTGACCAGCCGCCCGGGCGGGGCCGCTGGGGACGCGTGCTGGTGCAGTTCATCCGTGACGACGCACCCACGACACCAACGGTGGTCGGCTCCCCACCGCCCACGTGGACTCCCGGTGAGACCGACACGGCCGGTCTCGTGGTCGCTCACGGTTTCGCCCGTGACGGCCTGCATCGCGCGAGTGCGGCAGGAGATGCTCCGATCATCAGCGTCGATGAGGCGGCGTCGCGCGGCGGGGCATCTTCGCGGGCTCTCGTGGTCGGCACGCCCGAGGAGTGGCTCGCCCAGTGGAAGCTGTTGGGCGAACTTCGCACACGTCACGAGTTCGTCGTCTCCGCCGAGTGCAGCGCAGAATACCGCGCGCTCACCGGGCGACGAGATCTTCCCGTCTACGCCGCTGCACGTGCCGACCGTGCCTGGCGCCTCGTGCCGGGCGGTGCCGCACAGCGCGTGCTGCTGCCCTGGTCGTGACCAGCCGAGGAGGAGGAGACGCCGGGCCGCGACAACAGCGGAACGCCGTAACGCGAAGGGTCAGACGGTGGGGCGGATGCGTCCCACCTCGCGGCCTCCGCCGGTGATCTCCAGCGGCAGCTGGTCGAGCGTCGCGGCGACGTCCGCCGACGACAGAGCGCCCACGCGCTCCAGCAGACGGATCGCGACAGCCGTCGCCACCCGGCCGCTGCCGTCCAGCGTCTTGAGTGCGACCGTGGCGCCGTTGGGTGCCGTCATGATCATGATTCCCTCGGCGCCTCCCTTGGCGAACACGCCGAGCCGCTCGATCGCGATGGTGTCCGGCCGCCCCGGTCCGTCGATCGCCCACGGGTTCTCGCGGACCGCGCGCACCAGCGCTCCGGCGAGGCGGTGGAGGGCGAAGGGGGAGCGCTCCGAGGCGGTGCCGATCCGGTGCGCGGCGCGAGCGAGGGCGGTCAGGCTCATGGCGTACACCGGGGCCCCGCAGCCGTCGATGGCGGTCGTGGAGATCTTCGTCCCCGTGAGGCGTTCGATGACCTCACGGATATGCACCTGCAGCGGATGCTGCGGATCGAGATAGCTGTCGGTGTCCCACCCGTTCGCGGTGCAGGCCAGCAGCATGGTCGCGTGCTTGCCGGAGCAGTTCATGCGGACGCGCGCCGGCTGTCCGAGCTCGCGTACGAGCTCGTCGCGCGTGGCGGTGTCACCGGGCCACGCCGGCGGGCACTGCAGGTGGTCCTCGCCGAGACCGGCGGTCGTGAGGATCTCGCGGACGACGCGGGCGTGTCGGTCGGTGCCACTGTGGCTGGCGGTGGACAGGGCCAGCTGCTCGCCTTCCAGCGTGACACCGGCGGTCAGGCAGCCGAGCGCCTGCAACGGCTTCATGCTCGAGCGCGGCAGGATCGGCGTGTCGACGTCGCCGAGGCTCAGCTGGATCACACCCTCGGGGTCCAGCACGATCGCCGCTCCCGTGTGTCGCGACTCGACGAAGCCACTGCGCTCGACGACGGCGAGTTCCACCGCATCGGCGACCGCGATGGTGCCGGACGGTGCGGAGGGACGGGACACGGTGAGAGGATCTGACACGCAGAAGAGCCTACTTCGCCGCGCACCGCGCGACGGGTCGGCTGGGACCACCGAGGAGATGGGCATGCGCCAGCTGGACGAGGTCGCCGACGGCATCTGGGTCACGACGAGCCGGCGCATGGCCACCACGAGCACCGTCATCGTCGGTGGCGAAGAAGCACTGCTCGTGGATCCCGCGTGGGACGCCGACGAACTCGACGCTCTGGCTGCCACGCTGGGCGTGCGCAACCTGCACGTGCGCGCGGGGTTTGCGACCCACGCCCATCACGACCATCTGCTGTGGCACCCGGCGTTCGGGGACGTCCCGCGGTGGGCCTCCCACGACACGGCCGCGCTCGCCGTCTCGCAGCGCGCGGACCTGGTCGCAGCGCTGAGCGAGGACGCACCGCCGTGGCTCGTCGAGCTCATGGGGCGGGTCGACGGGATCGGCGAAAGCTTCCCCTCCGACAGTGCGCCGACCGGTGTGCAGATCGAACCTGTCTTCCATGACGGGCACGCGCCGGGGCACACGGCCCTCTGGCTGCCGGAGCGGCGGGTGCTGATCGTCGGCGACATGCTCAGCGACATCGAACTGCCCCTGCCGTTCTTCCCCGATGACCTGCCGGCATACCTCGCCGCGCTCGACCGCCTCGCGCCTCTCGCCGCCCGCGCCGCGGTGATCGTGCCCGGTCACGGGACGGTGTGCGAGGATGCGCTGGCCCGCCTCGACGCCGACCGGCGCTACCTCGACGACATGATCCACCGTGGACGCTCCGACGATCCCCGTGTCGCAAACCCCGGCATGGCCGAGGAGCACGCGCATCTGGCGGAGCTCGCGGCCGCGTACCGCGATCCGGATGGGAGACTGGCGGGATGATCGGCGAACACCGCTACGCACTGCACGCCCGGTGGACAGGCAACCGCGGCACCGGAACCAGCGGCTATCGCGACTACGACCGCTCGGTCACGCTGTCCGTCCACGGCAAGCCCGCGCTGGATGCCTCGAGCGATCGCCCGTTCCGCGGCGATCCCTCGAAGTGGAACCCCGAGGACATGCTGCTGGCCGCGCTGTCGGAGTGCCATCTGCTGTCCTACCTGCACGCGTGTGTGCAAGCGGGTGTCGTCGTCGTGTCCTACACGGACGACGCGACGGGACGGATGACCGAGGACGGTCGAGGGGGCGGCGCATTCGCCGAGGTCGTGCTGAGACCGCGGGTCGAGGTCGCCACGGCCGCCATGGTCGCCGCTGCAGAGACCGCTCACGCGCAGGCGCACGAGTGGTGCTTCATCGCGAACTCGGTCAACTTCCCGGTTCGTCACGACGCCGTCGTCACGGTGGCCCCGGATGGCGCCGTCAGCGGCGTTCGTGCGGAAGAACCTGCTTGAGACGTTCGACGGGATTGGACGCCGGGGCCTCGTTGTACGCGTTGGCCAGCTCCTGGCCGGAGAGTGCATGGATCGCGGCCATGATCTCGTCGGTCGCCTGACGGCGCGCGCGCCCGGAGTCGGCGGAGCCGTGGTGGGACAGGTCGAGCGGCTCGCCGAAGCGCACCGTCACCCGCGGACGCAGGCGCGGGAACTTCGCCCCGACGGGCATGATCTCGTTGGTTCCGACCAGGCCCACCGGAATCACGGGTGCGCCGGTCTGCAGCGCGAGGAATGCGACACCGGTGCGTCCCTTGTACAGGCGGCCGTCCAGCGAGCGCGTTCCTTCCGGGTACAGCGCCGTCGACCACCCCGCCTCCAGCATCCGTCGCTGCTGCTCGAGAGCATCGAGGGCCGCCTGGCCCGCCCCGCGCTGAACGGGGAATGCGCCGACGGCGTAGAAGAACTGCCGCGAGAACCATCCCTTCAGCCCCGGAGCGTCGAAGTAGCTCGACTTGGCGAGGAAGCGCACCGGGCGAGGAGCGGCCATCGGAATGACGAAGGAGTCGATGAACGACAGATGATTGCTGGCGAGGATCACCGCACCCTTGCGGGGGAAGTTCTTGCGCCCCTCGATGCGCGGCCGGTACAGCAGCCGCGCGAGCGGGGCCACGACCCACCGGCCGATGACGTAGGTGGGGCCGATTCCGGTGACGTCATGGGCGCCGTCCGGGGGCTGCACCTCGCCGGCGGCGTCGGGGGCGGGCTCTGCGGATGTCACCAGTCGAGGGTACTCCCGATCGCATGCCGCGTTGAGCATGGCGCCACGGGCGCGCTCCCAGCGCACGCAGAACAAAGTAGGGGAGGATGGAGCCAATCCGTCTTTCATCTGTGAGGTCCTATCGTGCGCCTGCGCCCGCTCGTCGCTGTTTCCGTCGCCGCCGTGTCCGTCATCCTGCTTGCGGGCTGCTCCGGGTCCACCGGCGCCACCGCGTCGGGGAGCCCGACCGCCGCGCCGGCTGCGGACCTCTGTGACGCGCAGGTCTCCTCGGGTGCCGCCGCCGACGCGGTGACGGTCAGCGGGGATGCGGGAGTGGCTCCCACGCTGTCGTTCACGGCGCCGATCCAGATCGACACCCTGCAGGCCAAGACCATCGACAAGGGGTCGGGTACGCCCGTGACGGCGGGGCAGTTCATCTCCTATGCCATGACGGCCTACGACGCCGAGACCGGTCAGAAGCTCGGCGACATCGGCTACAAGCCCGGGCAGCTGCTTCCCGCGCAGATCTCGGCATCCAGCCCTCTCGGCCAGGTTCTCGGCTGCGGTGCGCCGGGCGAGCGCGTCGTCGCAACGTTCCCGGCGAGCGAGCAGGGTGCGGCGCAGGTCTACGTCGTCGACCTGCTCGGCATCGTCCCGAGCGCCGCATGGGGCGCCGAGCAGGCACCCGTGGCGGGGATGCCGACGGTGTCGCTGGCCGACAACGGAGCGCCCACGATCACGCTGCCGGGCGGCAACCCGCCCACCGAGACGCAGATCGCCACCCTGAAGAAGGGCGACGGGGCCGCAGTCCAGAGCGGCGACCAGGTGCTGGTGCAGTACACCGGCGTGCGCTGGTCGGACGGCAAGACCTTCGACTCGACCTGGGACAAGGGCGGCGTACCGACGAGCTTCAGCACCACCGGCGTCGTCCCCGGCTTCCGCAAGGCGCTGGAAGGCCAGACCGTGGGTTCCCAGGTGCTCGTGACGATGACCCCGGCCGACGGCTACGGCGAGGGCGAGATCAACGCGAACGACCTGAAGGGCGAGACCCTGGTGTTCGTCGTCGACATCCTGGGCGCGCAGACCTCCGCGGCCCAGTAAGTGCCCGCCGGTAGGCTGGCCGCATGCGGCGCATCCTGATCCTCGGTTCGACCGGTTCCATCGGCACCCAGGCTCTGGATGTGATCCGCGCCCGTCGCGACCAGTTCGAGGTGGTGGGACTCGCCGCCGGAAGTGACGCGGCGGGCGTCGCCGCGCAGGCGGCCGAGTTCCAGGTCGAGCACACGGCGCTCGGCGCCGACGAGGCCGAACAGCTCGTGCGGGATGTGGATGCCGACGTCGTACTCAACGGCATCACCGGATCGGTAGGCCTCGGCCCGACACTGGCCGCGCTCGAAGCCGGACGCACGCTCGCGCTGGCCAACAAGGAGTCGCTCATCGTCGGCGGCGATCTGGTCACCGCCATCGCGGCCCCGGGACAGATCGTCCCGGTCGACTCGGAGCACTCCGCGATCGCGCAGGCCCTGCGCGCCGGCACGAGCGACGAGGTGCGTAGGCTCGTGCTGACCGCCTCGGGCGGCCCCTTCCGCGGTCGCTCCCGCGGCGAACTCGAGGGCGTGACTCCGGCCCAGGCGCTGGCGCACCCGACCTGGGATATGGGTCGGGTGGTCACCACCAACTCGGCGACCTTGGTCAACAAGGGGCTCGAGGTGATCGAAGCCCACCTGCTGTTCGGCGTCGATTACGACCGCATCGACGTCGTCGTTCATCCCCAGTCGATCGTGCACTCGATGGTCGAGTTCATCGACGGATCGACCATCGCGCAGGCATCGCCGCCCGATATGCGGCTGCCGATCTCGTTGGGCCTCGACTGGCCCCACCGTGTGGGCGGCGTCGGGGTTCCGCTGGATTGGACCCGGGCGGCCTCGTGGAGCTTCGAGCCTCTCGACGAGGGGGCCTTCCCGGCGGTCGCCCTCGCCAAGCAGGTGGGGCGCGCCGGCGCGACCTACCCCGCCGTGTTCAATGCGGCCAACGAACAGGCGGTCGATGCGTTCCACGCGGGACGCCTGAGCTTTCCCGGCATCCTGGACACGGTCCAGCGCATCGTCGATGCGCACGACGCGCCGCCCGTGCTCTCACGCGGGGCGCTGGTCGACGCGGAGGGCTGGGCCCGCGCCGCCGCCGACGAGGCTATTGCCGCCGGCTGAGGCGAGGCGCCCGCGCGACGGAGAGGACCGGACCGCCCGCAGAGGATGGGGAGGGCGGTCCGGTCAGCGCCCGATCGGGGGACGATCCGGGCGAGCGGCCGCGGGGGAAGCGGCGGCCGGGGGTAGGGTGAAAAGGTCAGTACGTGAGCAGGCCGTGAGCGCGGAACTGCTCGCGGACCCGGTCGACGAGGTCGACGGAGGGGGGTTCGGTCTCGGCCAGACGGTAGTCGCGCCCGAGCGCGTCCCACTTGTCTCGGCCCATCTGGTGGAACGGCAGCACCTCGACGCGGGTGACCGTCTCGGGGCGGATCTCATTGAGTGACGTGGCGTACGCAGCGACCGCCTCGACGTTGTCGACGTCGTCGGTCAGGCCCGGAACGAGGACGAAGCGGATCCACACCTCGGGCCCCTCGGGCCGAGCGGCCAGACGGCGACCGAACGCCAGCGTGGGTTCGAGCTCGCGCCCCGTCACCTCGCGGTAGGTCTCGGGATTGCCGCTCTTTACGTCCAGCAGGACGAGGTCGACGTCGTCGAGCAGGGCGTCGGATGCCGCGGCGCCGAGGTAGCCGGACGTGTCGATGGCGGTGTGGATGCCGAGCTCCTTCGCGCCGCGCAGGATCCGTGCTGCGAAGGCGGGCTGCATGAGCACCTCGCCGCCGGAGAGGGTGATGCCGCCCCCGGTCGCCTGGAAAACCGCGGTGTAGCGCGCGATGCGGGTGAGCAGCTCATCGCTCGTGACGGGCTGACCGTCCTTCATCGCGAGGGTGTCGGGGTTGTGGCAGTAGAGGCACTGCAGCGGGCATCCGCTGAGGAACGTGGTCAGCCGCGTTCCCGGCCCGTCCACGGCGGTGACGAGCTCCCACGAGTGCACGGAGCCGAGCCGGCCCTCGCGCATCGCGGTGAGGCGCTCATGACGATCGACATCCGAGACCGCGAGCCCGTCGAGGCCGGCGCCCGCGCGCCGGTGGGCGGGCGCCTGGAGGGGGACCTCCAGGCGCACCGCGTCATCGGGAAGTGCGGGAAGGGTGGACGGCACCGCGTTGCACGGGTGGCGACGGAGCATCGCCTTGGCCATTGTCCTCAGCTTCTCTCTGCGTGTCGGTTCGTCTGCCGGAGGATCCGGATCACATGGAGCCGTGGAACGTACGCGACAGCACGTCGAGCTGCTGCTCGCGCGTGAGGCGGACGAAGTTCACGGCGTAGCCGGAGACCCGGATGGTCAGCTGCGGGTAGTTCTCCGGGTGCTCCATGGCATCTTCGAGCGTCTCGCGGTTCAGCACGTTGACGTTCATGTGATAGCCGTGTGAGCCCACGTAGGCGTCGAGCAGACCGGCGAGGTTGCGCACCTGCTCCCCGACGGTGCGCCCGAGGCCGCTGGGGACGACGGTGTTGGTCAGCGAGATGCCGTCCTGCGATTGGGCGTAGGGGATCTTGGCGACCGACAGCGCCGAGGCGAGCATGCCGTGCGTGTCACGACCGTTCATGGGGTTGGCACCCGGGGCGAACGGCTCGCCGGCGCGGCGACCGTCGGGTGTGTTGCCCGTCGCCTTGCCGTAGACGACGTTCGAGGTGATCGTGAGCACCGACTGCGTGGGCAGGGCGCCCCGGTACATCGGGTGACGGCGGATCTTCGACATGAAGCTCTCCACCAGGCCGACAGCGATCTGGTCGGCGCGGTCGTCGTCGTTGCCGTAGCTCGGGAACTCGCCCTCGGTGAGGTAGTCCACCACGATGCCGCGTTCGTCGCGCACGGGGGTGACGGTGGCGTACTTGATGGCCGACAGCGAGTCCGCCGCGACGGACAGTCCCGCGATTCCGCAGGCCATCGTGCGCAGCACGTCCTTGTCGTGCAGGGCCATCTCGATGCGCTCGTACGCGTACTTGTCGTGCGACCAGTGGATGCAGTTGAGGGCCTCGACGTAGGTCTCGGCCAGCCAGTCCATCGTCTTGTCGAAGCGCTCCATGACGTCGTCGAAGTCGAGCGGGCCGTCGCCGACGGGTGCCGTCACCGGCGAGACCTGCTTGCCGGTGACCTCGTCGCGGCCTCCGTTGATCGCGTAGAGCAGCGTCTTGGCGAGGTTCACGCGCGCACCGAAGAACTGCATCTGCTTGCCGACGCGCATGGGGCTCACGCAGCAGGCGATCGCGGCGTCATCGCCCCAGGCGGGGCGGATGATCTCGTCCGACTCGTACTGCACCGCCGACGTGTCGATGGACACCCGTGCGCAGTAGTCCTTGAACCCCTGCGGCAGCTCGGGGCTCCAGAACACGGTCATGTTGGGCTCGGGCGCCGGACCCAGGTTGTAGAGGGTCTGCAGGAAGCGGAACGAGTTCTTCGTCACGAGGGGGCGACCGTCCTCGCCCATGCCGCCGATCGTCTCGGTGACCCAGGTCGGGTCGCCGGAGAACAGGCTGTCGTACTCGGGGGTGCGCAGGAAGCGGACGATGCGCAGCTTGATGACGAAGTCGTCGATGATCTCCTGCGCCTCGGTCTCGGTGATCAGGCCCGCCTGCAGGTCGCGCTCGATGAAGACGTCGAGGAACGTCGAGGTGCGTCCGAGCGACATCGCGGCGCCGTTCTGCTCCTTCACGGCGGCGAGGTAGCCGAAGTACAGCCACTGCACCGCTTCCCGCGCGGTGGTCGCCGGCCCGGAGATGTCGAAGCCGTACGCCGCTGCCATCTGCTTCAGTTCGCCGAGCGCGCGGATCTGTTCCGCGTGCTCCTCGCGCATGCGGACGACCTCTTCCGAGAACGGCGTGGTGTCCAGACCGAGCTTGTCGACCTTCTTGGCGGCGATCAGCTGGTCGATTCCGTACAGCGCGACGCGGCGGTAGTCGCCGATGATGCGGCCGCGGCCGTAGGCGTCCGGGAGTCCGGTGATGACGTGCGAGCTGCGCGCGGCGCGGACGTTCGGCGAGTACACGTCGAAGACGGCCTCGTTGTGCGTCTTGCGGTAGCTCGTGAAGATCTCCTTGAGGGTCTGGTCGACCTCGTAGCCGTAGGTCTCGAGCGCGCCCTCGACCATGCGCCAGCCGCCGTTGGGCATGATCGCGCGCTTCAGCGGCGCGTCGGTCTGCAGGCCAACGATGAGCTCGTCGTCCTTCGCGATGTACCCGGGGCCGTGGGCGGTGATGCCGGCGGGCGTGTGCGCGTCGACGTCGTAGATGCCCTTCTCGCGCTCGACCGGGAACATCGCCGACAGCGTGCTCCAGATCCGCGTGGTGCGGGCCGTGGCGCCGGTCAGGAACGAGGCGTCGCCGAGGTACGGCGTGTAGTTGCGCTGAATGAAGTCGCGCACATCGATCACGTCCTGCCACGGGCCGGCGGTGAA